>CAZOUJ010000022.1:13884-15253 GCA_964582955.1 uncultured bacterium | reverse complement strand
TGAGAAACTTCAGAATATGGTGAATGGATAAGTAAAATAATAAAGCCCTCTGATGATTATTTGGAGGGCTTTTTAGTTCTGCTACAGGTGTTTTTCAGGACCGTGATTTATCACAGTGGATGCCTCCCGCTTGCAGCAAACTTCCTTCATCCCGATAATCAGGAAAGGCCTGTTTTTTGTAAACGGAGTACAGCTTCCTAGGGTTTTTATTGTAGATCCTGAAACAACAGTATCTGAAGCAGAAATATCAATAAACTTGGACAAAATTACATGTTTTAAAAATCAGAATCAAAGATAGTTTTATGTACAATGATAAAAAATATTTTACTCGCAGTTTTATAAATATTCCATTTTGTTTATTCACTTTGATCTTTAATTATTAGGATCACTCAAATAGATCTGATTCCCTTTTCAATAGGATCTCTGCTCTTTCCTGTTCCATAAGGTTCTCAGGCATGATATCAGGTATTTTTGTTGGATCTAAATTTATTATCTGAGACAACTCTTTATGGAAGGATTCTCTATTCCCAGACTTTATATGGTAATATTCAGCTTTAGCTGTTCTGTGACTGAAACAATTGGGATACATTCGAATCGCTGTGTCAAAATAGACTTTAGCCTGGTTCATATCCATTCCTGGTAATCGAGAGTACAATATACCTAATAGGCGTATTGGACTACCAAAATCATAGGTTGGATCAAGGCTGTGTATCCGGCGATATAAAGATTCAAGTAAATCCCTTTGTTGTATACGTTTCCTCACTGGTTTGGTGAAAATAAATTCTCCTAAATTCATCCCAAACATGTACAGAGCTGGAAGGGATGATTCACTTGCATTTTCTATTTGATTCACTAACAGATGCTGACCCTCACCGGGATTCAAAATCGTTTCAGAATTAATTTCCTTCGGGTCAATATTTAGAACAACGGACAAAGCAGTTAGGGCTCCTTCTATAAAAAGAGTGTCTCTTTTTAATTTATCTTGTTCAATATATTTGCCCTCGAAAAAACACGCACGGCTGTACATAAGACATGTTTCTTGATCCTGAGGTCTAAATTGATGTGCTTTAAAAAGGAAGTTTTTTGCCCATACGGCATTTTTAGGTTCTGCACGTTTGTCCCAATATTCATTTCCCTTTACGATTAAATAATCAACATTTTGAGATAAAAAATCCTTTTGACTCGGCTGATAAGGTGTACAGGAATACCATAGTATCATCAGAGATAAAATAAAGGCAAAGAACAATTTATGGTAATTCATTTGCTTGTATCTGGTAATTAGAAAGATTCACGGTGTAAATTTCAACAATCAAATTACAGATGTTTTATTGTCTATGAAAAAGAGTATTGCAATAAAAGGGGTAGATAT
>CAZOUJ010000022.1:11338-13874 GCA_964582955.1 uncultured bacterium | reverse complement strand
GCATTGATAGGTGCTGGTGATACCAATTTAAGGATTCTGGAAGATAATTTTTCAGCCCGTGTTGTCGTTAGGGGAAATGAATTTCATATCGAAGGAGAAAAAGATGAAGTAGAAATAATTGGGAATCTGGTTCATGAAATGAGTCAGACATTGAATCGTAAGGGATCACTAACACAAAAAAATGTTCAAGATTTATTACGAATTAGTGGTAAAGACAACAAAAAACAAACGGAAAATAAAATAGATGATGTCATTTTTTATGGTAGAAAGGGTGGGATTACTGCTAAAACAAATGGTCAGAAAAAATATGTACAAATGGTCAGAAAAAATGATATTGTTTTTTCTATTGGACCGGCGGGGACAGGCAAAACCTATATTGCTGTTGCATTTGCTGTTTCTGCAATGGAGAACCATGATGTGGATCGTATTATTTTATGCCGTCCTGCAGTTGAAGCAGGTGAAAACCTCGGGTTTCTTCCGGGAGATCTAAAGGAGAAGGTCGATCCCTATTTAACACCTCTTTATGATGCATTGGGGGACATGCTACATAAAGCAAGATTAAATCCGCTACTGGCAAAAAATACTATCGAAATCATTCCTTTGGCGTATATGCGGGGAAGAACACTAAATAATGCATTTCTTATTTTAGATGAAGCCCAAAATGCCACTCCCATGCAGATGAAAATGTTTCTTACAAGATTGGGAGTGAATTCAAAAGCAATTATCACAGGAGACATTACTCAAATAGATCTTCCAAGTAGATCTGATTCTGGTTTACTTCAAGTATTGGATATATTAAATGATATTGATGGAATTGGATTTTGTCAACTGGATAAGAACGATGTGGTAAGACACCAACTAGTAAAAAATATTATTGATGCATATAATTCTGCAAATAATAACGATAAGATAAAATAAGAAACTCCTTAACAATTCATTATAATTATCATAGGTACCTCATTTATTACAAATTTTCAGCATTACAGATAAGTTGCATAAACCAATTCAATTTCCTGTTTTATAACACCTGATCCTTAATTGTTTAAATATGCTTAGACGAAACAAGTTTTCTGCCCACACTCAACTCAAATTATCCCCTTTTTTTGAGCGGACGTCCAAGTTAAATGAGCCCCAGGAATGGCAGCGTTGGTCCGGGTATTTATCAGCTACTAAATATGGGCTCACCCATGATAATGAATATTTTGCAATTCGTACCAAGGCTGCACTTTTAGATATTACACCATTATATAAATACATCATCGAGGGTCCGGATGCCCAAGCATTTCTTAATCGATTAGTCACGAGGAATATCAGTATCTGCAAAATTGGACAAGTTATGTACACACCCTGGTGCGATGAAAACGGAAAACAAATTGATGATGGTACTGTCCAAAGATTATCCGGAAAAAAATTCAGAATTACCAGTGCAGAACCCAATTTAGAATGGATCCAAAACAATGCTTCAGGTATGGATTTATCCATTTTTGATGATTCTAATACTACTGCTGCCTTAGCTCTACAAGGGCCAAACTCCCGGGCCATCCTCAACTCTATTTCCACAGATTCCCTGGATAGTCTCAAATATTTCTGGATGATGGATACGAATATTGGTAAGGTACCCGTTTCCATTTCTCGTACTGGATACACCGGTGACTTGGGCTATGAAATTTGGATGGATCCGATAGACGCTTTAGAAGTTTGGGATTTATTGTTGGAAAAAGGAGAGTACTACGGCATCACACCCACCGGACTCCATGCACTGGATATGGCCAGAATCGAAGCGGGATTGATTCTGCTTGATGTGGATTATATTTCATCACGCCATGCTATCATCGAAGCTCGAAAGTCATCTCCTTATGAACTTGGTTTAGGTTGGGCTGTAAAACTGAAAAAAAAAGATTTTATTGGGAAAAAAGCACTGGAAGAAGAATACGCTCATGAACCGGAATGGAATTTTGTAGGAATTGAGATCGATTGGTCACAACTGGAAGACCATTACCGTAAGGTTGGTTTACCACCGGGACTCCCTCACACAGCCTGGCGAACCAGCACACCCTTATTTAAGGGTAATGAGCAAGTGGGTTATGCCACCAGTGGCTGTTGGTCTCCTATCCTGAAAAGATACATTGCTTTGGCACATGTGAAAGCTAAATATGCAAAAGAAAACACTCAATTAGATTTTGAATTGAAAGTAGAACATTATCGAAAACTCACATCGGCACGAATAGTGAAAACCCCCTTCTATGATCCGGAAAGGAAGCGCTCATGTCCCCAGTAAAAAAATATGATGCTATCATCATTGGCGGTGGACACAATGGTTTGACAGCAGCAGCTTATTTGAGTCGAGCTGGGAAAAAAGTGTTGGTTTTGGAACGGCGCTACATCTTAGGGGGTGCTGCCGTAACAGAGGAAGTGTTCCCAGGGTTTAAATTTTCTGTATGTTCCTATGTAGTAAGTCTTATGAAGGCTAATGTGATTCGAGAACTACTGTTACCGGAATTTGGGCTGGAACTCCTTCCGCTGGAAAGCACATTCA
>CAZOUJ010000022.1:6314-11328 GCA_964582955.1 uncultured bacterium | reverse complement strand
AAACGGTCCCCGATCCTCCTAAAGTGCCTCCTGCTGATTCGGAAGAGACTTATCGAGAAATTTATCGGCACTCACCAATGGATGCGGAAACATATATGCGCTTTGGACCGCTCATGAGCCAAATAGGGATGGCAGTTCGTCCTATTTTGGAAACGGTTGCACCTAATGCAATTTGTCCCAGTTTATCTGATATGGGTGCCATGAGAAAACTACTGAATCATTTCAAATCCATTAGCAATGAACAATTCGAATATTTAACCAAGCTTATGACCATGGGTTCTGCGGACTTTCTGGATGAATGGTTTGAATATGAACCACTGAAAGCCACCATATCTGCAAGTGGAATTATTGGAACATTCATGGGACCTCGATCTCCCGGTTCCGCCTATGTGATGCTTCATCATTATATGGGTGATATTGACGGTGCTTTTCGTGCCTGGGGATTCCAGCGGGGTGGTACAGGCGCGGTGAGTATGGCTATTGCACGTTCAGCACAACATTTCGGGGCAGATATTAGAACTGAGTCACCGGTAGAAAAAGTTATAGTGAAAAATGGCTGTGCAGTTGGTGTTGCATTAGAAAATGGTGATGAATATAAATCTGATATTGTGATCTCCGGTTTGGATCCAAAACTCTCTTTTTTAAAAATGGTGGATAAAAGTGACCTTCCATCAGATTTCGTTATGGATATCAAGAATTTTCGAATTCGTGGTTCATCCGGGAAAGTGAATTTAGCGTTAGATGCATTGCCTGATTTTACATGCTTACCTGGTAATGGTCGCCACCTTCGAGGAGCTATCTCAATCAGTCCAAGCTACGACCATTTGGAAAGAGCTTATGATGATGCCAAGTATGGAAATTTTTCTCAAAAACCATTTATGGATATTATTCTACCATCGGTTCTGGATCCTGAAATGGCACCTCCAGGGAAACACGTCATGTCCTGTTTTGTACAGTATGCGCCATACAATATTAAAGGTGGCTGGAACGATCAAAAACGTGAATCATTCGGTGATGCGGTCATCAATACTCTTGCCCAGTATGCACCTAATATCAAAAATATCATTTTACATCGACAGATATTGACACCTGCGGATTTGGAATCTACATTTGGTTTAACCGAAGGAAATATTTTCCATGGTGAACTCACACTACAACAATTGTTTACCATGCGTCCAGCTGTAAAATGGGCTAACTATAAAACACCCATAAAAAATTATTTTCAATGCGGTTCAGGAACTCATCCTGGTGGAGGTATAACTGGTTCTCCCGGAGAAATGGCTGCAAAAAAAATATTGAAGGATTGGTAAATGGTACATTACGATAGCATAATTATTGGGGGTGGATTGAACAGTCTGGTTAGTGCTTCTATTCTGGGACAGGCGGGTAAAAAGGTTTTACTCCTTGAAGCATGTGAACAAATTGGTGGTTTGGCAACTACTGCCGAATTTTATCCAGGCTTCCAATGTAATTTAATACATGATGTAGTGAAATGGCTTGATCCCAGAGTCATGAAGAAACTGAATGTTAAATATCATGGATTGGTGTTCCATTCCTCAGATATTGTTCGGATTGCACTGGATACCCAAGAGAAACATATTTCATTTTTTCGTGACCCACACAAGACTGCAGGGTCTATAGCTAACCATTCAGAAGAAGATGCCAAAGTCTGGATAGATTTCACAAATTATATTAATAAGTGTGCGCACTTTTTAGAAAAACTTTATGAATTAACACCACCACAATTACCAAATATCGGATTTAAAGAAGCGCTTTCCATGAGTTCTATGCTCACTCCCCTAAGAAAGCATGGCACTCGCGGATTAGTAGATTTTATGCGGGTTGCACCCATGACGATGCTTGACCTGCTGGACGAATGGTTTGAAACAGAAATTCTTCGCAGTGCAGTTTCTACGGCTGGAATTTATCATTTATCTTTCGGTCCATACGCTGCGGGTACCGGTTTTAACTTGCTCCATCAGCATGTCCATGGAAAGGGCATTTATCATAATGCGCATTTTGTGAAAGGTGGAACCGGACAATTGATTAATGCTGTAAAATTATCTGCAGAATCTGCCAATGTTGATATTAGGGTCAATATGAAAGTCAGTTCCATTAATGTGAAAAATGGTATTTGCAGTGGTGTGACTTTGGAGAGCGGTGAAACATTTTATGCAGAAGATATTGTATCTGGATTAGATCCCAATAATACTTTTATTAATTTGGTAGGAACATCAGAATTAAATCCATCCTTTTTTACTCAAATTCGAAATATAAGATATCGTGGCAGTACAGCCCGTATTCATTTTGCTTTGAATGAACTACCCAAAATCAAGGGTATTGCAAAAAACCAAATGGGAACTGTTTTTTCTGCAAGTCCTACCATTGAATATTTGGAAAGGGCTTCCGATTCTGTTAAGTATGGACAGGTTGCTGCGAATCCCTATGTGGAGTTTACGATACCATCTGTTCTGAATCCAGAATTTGCCCCTGATGGTAAACATGTTTTATCTGCCACAGTGCAAAATGCCCCTTATCACTTGCGAGATAGAAATTGGTCTGGTGAATTAAAATCCCAACTGAAAAATAATGTAGTTGCAGTATTAGAAAATTACATTCCTGGATTTTCAAGTTTTGTTGAGTCAACCGTTGTTTGGTCACCTATGGATTTTGAAAATAAGTTTGGACTAACGGAAGGTAATTTAAATCATGGTGAAATGACTCTGGATCAGATTATGTTTATGCGTCCAACCATAAGTGCAGCCCAATATAAATCACCCATAGAAAACTTGTATCTTTGTGGACCGGGTACCCATCCAGGTGGTGGACTGCATGGCACAAATGGGTATAATGGGGCAAAAGAAATACTGAAATTATAGAAAAGGATTTTTCCTACTTGCCTTGGACAAATTTAATTTAAAAGAACTTGATTAATAATTATTAATATATGGGAGAATAATTATGGAAGCATTAGGAACACTTGGATTTATTTTTGGGATGATGTGAATAGTAGCACTTGTAAGAGTAGAAAAACTTATAATAACCCTTAAGCAAAAGGGAGTTTTAGAAAAAGATTATAAAGTAGAATAAAATTTGTGGAATAATCTTACCGTTTGTGTTTTGAAGTGGAAGCAATATTAATTATTTTAAAATAATTGTTTGTTGTATATCAGTAAAATTGACTAAATGGTTTACAGAAAAGAGTGGTTTTGATAATCACGATTAGTCAAATATCTATGTAAAAAGAAGTTATTTTAGCTAACTTTAATATTGATTATTGGTATTATGCTGCCAAATATCTGTATACATTAGGTTGATGTGTTACATCTGTTGATGTTTAACCATATTTTACTTAGTTAGAATGATCTTTTACATAATTTATATTAGCAAACTTTTTTTCAGAAGAAGTTGTTTAATTCTAAGAATCAAGAGGGAATTTAGTCCTTAAAAAAAACAATAAATATTTTTATTAATATGAAAAATGAAGTATATATAATTGACGGAAAAAGAACACCTTTAGGATCGTTTAATGGAGAATTATCTTCGGTAGTTGCTCCTGAGCTTGGTGCGGTTGTTATCAAAGAATTGATTAAAGGTAGTGGGATTGAATTGTCACAGATTAATGAAGTGATCATGGGAAATGTATTATCTGCAGGACTGGGTCAGGCACCGGCCAGACAGGCTGCATTAAAAGCAGGATTGCCTAATTCGGTTGAATGCCTTACCATCAATAAAATGTGCGGTTCAGGTTTGAAAGCTGTCATGTTGGGAATGCAAGCCATTCAATCAGGCGACGCTCAGGTTATTATTTCGGGTGGGATGGAAAATATGTCGTCTGTTCCCTATCTATTGCCAAAGGCAAGATCAGGATATCGATTGGGACACGGGGAAATTATTGACAGTATGATAACTGATGGATTATGGGATGCTTATCATGATAAACACATGGGTAGCTGTGCTGAGATGCTGACAGAGAAAAATAATATATCTCGTGAAGAGCAGGATCAATTTGCGGAGCAATCTTATACAAAAGCTCAGACAGCAATTGAATCAGGATGGTTTACAGAAGAAATAGTTTCTGTATCCGTACCACAAAGGAAAGGAACTTCTATCATTGTAGATCAGGATGAAGAGCCTCAGCGGATCAATTTTGAAAAAATGAAAAAATTAAGACCTGCATTTGAAAAATCAGGGACGATCACTGCAGCAAATGCTTCTAAGATAAATGATGGAGCAGCAGCTGTGCTGATTTCATCCTCAGAATTCGCCCATTTAAATCAGCTTAAACCACAAGCGAAAATGATAGCTCAGGCATCTTTTGCACATGAACCGGATTGGTTTACTACAGCGCCGATTAAAGCAATATCTAAAGTGCTTTCCATAGCAGGATTGAACGAGAAAGACATTGATTTATGGGAAATAAATGAAGCTTTTGCTCCCGTTGCCATGTCTGCGATCGATGAGTATAAAATTGATAGTGATAAAGTAAATGTATGTGGAGGTGCCATTGCCCTGGGTCATCCTATCGGTGCATCGGGAGCACGAATTCTTGTTACGTTACTTCACAGTCTGAAACGATTAGGGGGACGATTTGGACTTGCCACATTATGTATCGGTGGAGGTGAAGCTTCCGCTCTTATTATTGAGAGGGTGTCATGAAATCAGTAGGTATTGTAGGAGCAGGTACGATGGGAAGTGGAATTGCTCACATTGCTTCCCTTTCACAATTTTCAGTTTTGCTGATGGATATAAATGACCAATTAGTTGAGAAAGGGATTAATTCTATCAACAGCAATATGGATCGTCAGATTAAAAAGGCATCCATTACCCCAGATGATAAGCAAAATGCATTGAATAGAATCAATCTCGTGACAGATTTAAATGCTTTGAAATCAGTAGAGGTTGTTATCGAAGCCGCTTCGGAAGATCGAAAGATAAAAGGCAGGATTTTTCAAGAATTAGACAAAATTTGTAAAAAGAATACAATTTTAGCAACCAACACTTCCTCTATCTC
>CAZOUJ010000022.1:5930-6304 GCA_964582955.1 uncultured bacterium | reverse complement strand
TTGCATCATATACATCACGTCCCGAAAAAGTCATAGGGATGCATTTTATGAATCCTGTACCTATGATGAAATTAGTTGAAGTTGTTCTAGGACATTTAACAAATAAAGAAACAATCGGGAAGATAGTAACCCTGGCAGAAGCCATGGGAAAGACGGCGGTTAAATGTAATGATTATCCGGGATTCATATCCAATCGCATCCTTGCTCCCATGATAAACGAAGCGATATTTTGCCTCATGGAAGGCGTGGCAGAAAAAGAGGCAATTGATGAAGTTATGAGATTGGGTATGGCACATCCCATGGGACCTATGAGTTTGGCAGATTTAATTGGTATGGATGTTGTTAGAAAAATTTTAATAATATCTAGATTATCT
>CAZOUJ010000022.1:0-5920 GCA_964582955.1 uncultured bacterium | reverse complement strand
AGATGTTTGTCTTTCAATTTTGGAAGTCCTCCACCGTGACTTGGGAGATGACAAATACAGACCGTGCCCACTTTTACGGCGCATGGTATCCGCTGGATGTTTGGGGAGGAAAACAGGTAAAGGGTTTTATGAGTACAATTGATTTGAATTTTAACCTAACGGAAGAACAGGAATTATTAATGAAGACCGCAAAGGATTTTGCTGAAGTTCATCTTGAGCCAGGAGTGATTGAACGAGATGATAAAAGTATTACTCCCGTAAATGAAATTAAAGAAATGGGAAAATTGGGGTTTATGGGAATGATGGTGCCGGAAAAATGGAATGGTTCTGGTATGAACGCCATGAGTTATGTACTAGCTATGGAAGAAATTTGCTGTGTGGATGCATCTGCAGGAGTTATCATGTCTGTAAATAATTCACTGGTGTGTCAAATTTTTGTGGATTGGTGTACAGAAGAACAAAAAGAAAAGTATTTAACAAAATTATCAACCGGTGAGTTCTTAGGCGCATTCAGTTTAAGTGAACCTCAATCAGGGTCTGATTCCAGTAATATGAGAATGAATGCAGTAAAAAATGGAGGTTCTTATATATTAAACGGAACAAAAAATTGGGTCACAAATGGTATCTCGTCTGATGTCGTAATAGTGTTTGCCGTAACGGACAAAAATGTAGGGCATAAGGGCATTTCAGCATTTATAATTGATAATGGTACGCCAGGGTTCACTACTGGGAAGAAAGAGGATAAACTTGGAATAAGGGGATCCGATACATGTGAATTGTATTTCGAGAATTGTAAAGTGCCGATTGAAAATAGAATTCAAAATGAGGGAGAAGGATTTTACATTGCTATGGAAACACTCAATGGTGGACGAATTGGGATTGCCAGTCAAGCACTGGGGATTGCTCGGGCATCATTGGAAAAAAGTATTGCTTACTCCAAAGAGCGAAAGCAGTTTGGTAAGACACTGAACAGCTTTGGTGCAGTAAAAAGCAAACTAGCTCAAATGGCAACCCGATTAGAGGCAGCCAGGTTGTTGACCTGGAAGGCTGCTAAAATGAAGGACTCCAAACTGGATTATGTAAAGGAAGCAGCCATGGCAAAGTTATTTGCGTCTCAACTGGCGGTAGACGCGTCCCGGGATTGCGTTCAGATTTACGGTGGTTATGGATATATGCAGGAATATGGTGTAGAAAGACTTATGCGGGACGCAAAAATAACTCAAATTTATGAAGGGACTTCCGAAATTCAGGAACTGATTATCTCCCTGTGTTTAAATGAAAAATAATATTTTATTAGGGAGAAACTGTGAAGAAAATTGATTGGGATAATTTAACATTTACTTTAACTCCGGCAAAATCTATGTTTATTTCCCATTGGGAAAATGGAACAAATTGGACTGATGGAAAACTTATTCCGTTTGGGGATGTTTCCATGTCCCCTGCTGCAGGTGTATTGAACTATGGACAGGGGATATTTGAGGGGTTGAAAGCATTTAGAACAAAAAAAGAAAGAATTGTTTTATTTCGTCCAGACAAGAATATAGAACGTGCAATACTATCGGCAGAAAGGTTATGCATACCCATTGTTCCCTCGGATTTATTCATGGACGGACTATTAAAAGTTGTAATGGATAATTCCGAATATATTCCCCCTTCCGATAAGGGCAGTTTATACATTCGTCCAATCATTTGGGGAACCGGCGAAGTGTTAGGTGTAGGTCCAGCTCCATCTTATACTTTTATAATTTATGTTTCACCTGTAGGTCCATATTTCAAATCTGGAATTCGCTGTTTGAATTTGAGAGTAACAAATAAGTTCCATCGGGCGGCACCCTGTGGAGTAGGGGGATATAAAACAATAGGAAATTATGCGGCTTCACTTTATCCGCAAAAATTGGCGAAGTCTTCTGGATTTGATGAAGTCATTTATTTGAATGCAGGAGATAATGAATCAATTGAAGAGCTTGGATCCGCAAATTTATTTATTGTGAAAGATAAAACGGTTTCAACACCACCTTTAGGCGGCAGTATCTTACCGGGTGTAACACGAGATTCAGTCATTCATATTTCCCGTGAAATTTTAGGATTAGATGTTGAAGAACGACCTGTCTTACTCAGTGAAATGATGGAAGCAGATGAGGTATTTTGTACAGGGACTGCTGTTTCAGTGACTCCAATAGGTGAAATTACATCGGATGATTCAGTTGGCATCATCAACGGGAATAAAATTGGAAACATTACTCTTGCTTTGAATACTGAACTCACCAGTATTCAAAAGGAGTTAAAAGATGACCCCTTTGGCTGGTTGATTCAGGTATAGAACACACGATGGAAACCCCTGAAAAAAACGGGAAGAATTCAAAATATCATTCCCGTAGGCAGGCACGTGAATGTGTATTCCAAGGTTTGTATGCTATGGAAATTTCCCGAGACTCCCGGGATAAAATATTTTCAGATATGTTAAATAAGTATTCATTTGATGAAAATACCAAGTCATTTGCTTCCTCATTATATATCAAAACACTAGATCAGAAGCAGTTTTTGGAAAAAACAATTTCGAAATTTCTTGAAAATTGGGAATTAGGAAGGATAGCACTCCTAGATAACCTGATTTTACAAATGGCAGTGTGTGAACTTTTATTTTTTGATGATGTACCACCGAAAGTATCTATATCCGAAGCAATTGAAATAGCAAAAAAATACAGTACTGACGATAGTTCAGGATTCGTGAATGGAATTTTAGATTCAGTATTTCAAGAAGTAGTAAAAAAGAACAATATTTCCCATTGACAACCCATGTTGCAGAAAACATTAAAAAAAATATTTGGTTCACGATCAGACAGAGAAATAAGCCGGTTGGTCCCGGTAATAAATGAGATCAACCAAACCGCCAAGGATCTTCAGGAGAAATCTGATGAAGAATTGAAAGCCCGCACAAAAGAAATGATTGAAGAGATTTCCTCATCTAGGAATCAGTTAGAAACGGAGTTACAGGGGAAAGATACTGATCCGGAAGTTATAAAAAAATCTGTTTATGAATTGGAACAGAAAATATTGGATTCTATGATGGTTGAGGCATTTGCCATAGTAAAGGATACATGCCGCCGGCTGTGCGGATCATCTTGGACTGTTGCGGGACATGAAACTACCTGGGAAATGATTCCCTATGATGTACAGTTGATAGGAGCTATCATTCTTCATAATGGGAATGTTGCCGAGATGAAAACAGGAGAGGGGAAAACTCTTGCTGCTACGATGCCCATTTTCCTCAATGCACTCACAGGGAGAGGAGTGCACATTGTAACTGTGAATGATTATTTAGCCCGCCGGGATGCAGAATGGATGGGCGAGATATTCAAACGATTGGGACAGAGTGTTGGGTACATCCTGAACACCATGGATAATGATCAACGCAGAGCAGCATACAATTGTGATATCACCTATGGTACTAATAATGAATTTGGGTTTGATTATTTGAGAGATAATATGTCCTTGGATGCCCGGGATCAGGTGCAGGGAGATCATGCCTTTGCTATTGTAGATGAGGTGGACAGTGTGTTGATAGATGAAGCACGAACACCGCTGATAATTTCTGGCTCTGTTGATGCTCCTGTGGACAAAACATATTCAGAATTAAAACCGTTAATTCAGGATATAGTACGAAAACAGAATACTCTGGTTTCAGAGTTAGTGAATGAAACTAAACATTACCTAAAAGAAAACAAAGAAGATGAGGCGGGATTGAAACTTCTTCAGGCAAGAAGAGGTCTACCTAAACACCGGAAATTAATGAAAATATTTCAGGAACCGGGAACCATTAAACTAGCCCAGAAAGTGGAATCAGATTATATGAGAGATAAACGTCTTCATGAAGTAGATGACGATTTATTTTTCAGTATTGATGAAAAATCACATATTATTGATATCACAGAAAAAGGAAGACAGGTCTTATCCCCAAATCACCCGGAAATGTTTATTATTCCTGATTTGGGAGAGATGATCTCTGAAATTGAAAATAATGAACAATATTCTTCAATTCAGATTGCTGAGGAAAAAGAGAAAGCGTATCAACTTCATGCTGAAAGAAGTGGTAAAATACATAATATCAGTCAATTATTGAGAGCTTATACCTTATACGATAAAGATGTGGAATATGTTGTTCAGGATAATAAAGTTCAGATTGTAGATGAATTTACCGGAAGGGTTTTACCAGGAAGACAATACAGTGATGGATTGCATCAGGCTATAGAAGCCAAAGAAAATGTTGCCATACAACGGGAAACACAAACGCTGGCAACTATCACGATTCAAAATTATTTTCGGTTATATGATAAATTATCAGGGATGACAGGAACAGCAGAAACGGAAGCAGAGGAACTAGGTTCCATTTACAAACTAGATGTAACGGTGATACCCACAAATCAACAGGTTATACGTGACGACAGAGATGACTTTGTTTATAAGACAACACGGGAAAAATATAATGCGGTCATCGAAGAAATAATAAATTGTTATAAAAGCGGACAGCCCATACTCGTGGGGACGGTGTCCGTTGAAGTATCTGAATTATTATCCCGCATGCTGAAACGTAAAGGAATAGCTCATAATGTGCTGAATGCAAAACAACACCAGCACGAAGCGGAAATTGTAGCCAGAGCCGGACAAAATGGAGCAGTGACCATTGCCACAAATATGGCCGGAAGAGGAACAGATATTAAATTGGGGGGAGAGGAAATTAAGGGTTTGGGCGGACTTCATATTTTGGGAACAGAAAGGCATGAATCCCGGCGGATTGATTTACAGTTACGGGGACGTTCCGGTCGACAGGGAGATCCTGGTTCATCTCAGTTTTATTTATCGCTTGAGGATGACCTTATGCGGTTGTTTAACAGCGAACGGGTCGCTGCCATTATGGACAGGATGGGTGTGGAAGAAGGAGAAGTTATCACCGCTAAAATGGTCACTCGTGCCATCGCAAATGCTCAGAAAAAAGTGGAAGGAAGAAATTTTGGGATTCGGAAACATCTATTGGAATATGATGATGTCATGAATCAACAGAGACAAGTGATATACAAATTAAGAGATAAATCGTTGAGAGGGACAAATACCCGGGAGATGGTATCTGAGTTTATTGCAGAGTATGTGGATGATGAGATTGAAAATCAAAATATGGATCATTTTGACGAAATAGATTGGGACACCCTAAAACAAAATACTGCATCCCATATGTTAGTGGATCTTGACCTGGAACGGATTCAGTCATTAAATGGAGAAGATGAGATTAGTCAAGACAGCTTTCGGGATTACCTGATTGCTCAGGCGGAATCAGTGTATAACGAGAGGGAATCTATATTACCTGAAGAAATTATGAGGGGATTTGAACGTTTTGTTATTTTGCGTACCATCGATGAACAATGGAAAGATCATTTGTATGGAATGGACCAAATTAAGGAAGGGATCAATCTACGTGCCTATGGACAAAAAGATCCGCTTCTCGAATATAAGTCTGAAGGATTTCATCTTTTTCAAGATATGATAAAAGAAATGAATCAGAAAACTGTTCAGCGGTTGTTCCGTACTCAGCTTCAGGGAATGGAGCATGCTCCTCAAATTCAGCGACAGGATCGAAACGTTCAGGTTAGACATGATAGTACGGAAGGAATGGGTATTCAGGCTGCACCACAAACTAAGGGGGGCCAAAGACCACCGCAACCGGTAAAAACCCCTGTGAAAGCAGATAAAAAAATCGGAAGAAATGAAAAAATTCAGGTCATCAGTCCGTCCGGTGAAAAAGTGTTCGTAAAATATAAAAAATTACAACAATTACTAAATAAAGGTTATACAAGGGCCTTATGACAAATATATTTGCCGCGGTGGTGGAATTGGTAGACACGCCAGATTTAGGATCTGGTGCCCTTTG
>CAZOUJ010000021.1:14997-16213 GCA_964582955.1 uncultured bacterium | reverse complement strand
TTCACATCGTTTTTAAAAGTGTATGGGCGGGCGGGGTTGCCGTGTTTCCGCTGTAATAAAAAAATCGAAAAGGTCTTTGTAGGCCAGCGCGGAACCTTCTTCTGTGGCAATTGCCAGAGAAAATAAAAAATACAGAAGGACAATCTAACGCTGTTTTTTGGTTGGCGTCTGTGATGAAAATCACCAAAAACCAAGAGAAATCAGTATTTTATTTTAAATTGATACTGAAAAACACCTTTTTCTGGAATAATGGGAATTTGTTTTTCAAATTTTAACATTATCTCTTTATCAAAAGACTCAAATAGTTTAATCCCTTTTCCAAAAACTAGTGGGTGCGGGGTTATATACAAATGAGTTAGGTGTGTGGCAAATTTTGAAAACGTTCTTCCTCCGCCAATAATAAAACATTTTTCACTTTTAACTTCTTTTAAGATTTTTTCAGGTTTGTCTTTTCTGTGAACTACAATGGTGTCCCTCGCCACCAATTTAGATGTTAATGTTTTCTTTGTGTTTGAACCCATAACAACCGTTTGGTTCAGGGTTTGTTTTTTAAATACCGATAGATCCTTGGTCCAGTTTGTTTTTTCATGACTGTGTCTGGCTATAAATCCATCCATTGTCGTGGCAGCTATTCCAATTATTTTCAACCAATTGTCTTTTATTTCAATTTAAGGGCAGATGTAATTTTGTGTTCTAAAAATTCTCTGTGCTGTTGTGTACCCCTATCTGTTCCGGCCTTCTTTGAAATCATTTTTTTTATTTTCTTTAAATGTGAGAGTGCTGTTGCCCGGGAAATATAGTCATAGTTTGATGTTTTACTTTCTCCTTGTCCAATAATTTTTATGAGTCGGTTTACATATTCTGACTGAAGATTTCTGCGAAAGGTGTTCACGCTTCTTCTTATGTCCGCCCTAAAAACTGCCGCTGTTAAATCATCAAAGACCGCTTCTATAGGGTATTCGTTTCCGTAGATCTGAGTATCTATAATTCTTTGTAGAACCCTTGGGTGCAGTAAGTGGTTTAAAACCGATCTGTGCATATATAATACCTGTCTGTGTAGTTTTGGATCCTCGGTTCTTCCGTGAAAATCAAACCCTCTTCTCTGGTATTGTAAAAAATTTATTAAAGAGTATGGGGCAAGCATTGACTCAGGAGAAAATATATATTTCAACAATGTTTTCTTCTCAGTGAAGGTCGCCTTCGCGAATGAAATGAA
>CAZOUJ010000021.1:0-14987 GCA_964582955.1 uncultured bacterium | reverse complement strand
GGTAACTAAGTAAAGCAAGATGAATGATAAAAACCCCAATGTTTTCATTGCCTTTCTTTGAGTATACGCTGGAACGGGGTCCAGTGGAACACTTGCTCCTTCCTGCCCTGCCATTGAGCGGTCAATATAGATTCCGCCAATGAATCTTGATATAATTACAGCCGATGCGTTTTTCCCTCTCATTAAAACATTGAAAGCATTTCTCAGGGCGTGATATGATTTTCCCTCTTCCTGATATTTTTCTCTCAACCTTCCCATCAGCTCGTCCATTAATTCAATTCTTTGAATCGAATAATCTATGGGTTGGTTCGTCATATCCTCTACCATAACACGGGGGTCAACACCCTTGCCCGGGGAGCGCATGTCATCAGCATCGTTTCCAAATATAAGGTCTGGGTCGGTTGACATGGATAAAATTCTATTCAAGCGCTCTTCCTCCTCTTTTGGATCTGACGCTGGTGAAGAATATCCAAACTGTATCGCCCAGTCATCATAGGGTCCGGGAACGGTGGAATAATACTGTCCCTGATCTTCAGGGTTTCTTGATAGGTTTGCCGGAACATAATCCATCACAGACCCCGTAAGCCCGACTGTCTTGGTAAGGGCTTCGTTGTGGATTTCTTCTATGTTGTGCATGTGGCTGGATTTAAAATTATGGTTCAACCCTAGCGTGTGTCCTACTTCATGTAAAACAAGGCGGATAACAGATTCTTTTGCCAGTTTGTTTTTTGCGGCTTCACTTTCTGGTGTTGTTTCTGTTGCAATAAGACCAATAAGGTTTTCTTGATGAATGTACTCTCCCATATTGCATTCAAAGTGGTTGTTTTCTTCTGTTTCTGGACCAAAAAGGCGTTCATATTTGACCCTGTTTGTAAAATAGATATATTCAAGCATAATATCAGCACCTAAAATCTGTCCGGTTTTTGGATTAACAAAGCTGGGGCCGTACCCACCAAACGGCGGTGTTGGAGAGGATGTCCACCTTAACACATTATATCTAATGTCTCCCGCATCCCATGTTGCATTGTCCGGCTGTGTTTTTACCTGTAAGGCATTTTTAAAACCAGCTTTTTCAAATGATTTATTCCATGCCAATACTCCTTCAGCAACCGCCTCCCTGAGTTCGTGAGGTGTTGTATTCTCTATCCAAAATACGATTGGGTTTTTTGGTTCCGAAAGTGATTTTTTCGGTTGTTTCTTTCTTAAGTCCCACCTGTGAATTAAGTCCCTGTATGGCGTGTGGCTAGAGGAGGTCATATCTGTGACTCTGTTTGTGAAATATCCTATTCTTGGGTCATCAAATCGGGGAGTATAATCATTGTTTGGTACTTTTATCAAACTATGTTGAATAACAAGGGACACAGATCTTGCATCTGTTATGCCTGAGCTGCCTCTGTTTTTTGGAATTGGATTATCATATGAATACTGCACAACAATTTCTGAGTTTTTAGGGTAATTACGAATATCGATATACTTACTTTTTTCCTTGTTCAGTTTTCCTAATGAAAAGCGTTTACTCTTGGGGTTAACATAGTGTTTGATTTGTAAAAGTTTCTCTGTTAAAAAAATCTCACTTCCCTTTATTAAGTACCTGCTTTTTGTTGTGTCTATAGCAAAAATTTTACTTGATAACATGATGGATTTACTAATATTTGCATCTGCCGCTCTACTTAGTGGGCTCTCAGGATTAAAGTAGAATGATTGGTTTTCGGTTACAAACTCAATTCGATCAAAATATTTTCTTATGGAAAACATCTTACTGGAACGGTAGGAGCCCCTGTTGAAACCAACATCGACAATTCCATCGTGTGAGTGCCCAAAGTAAATATATTCCTTGTCTATCTGGGCTTTTTTTATTTCCATAAATATGGAGCCGTTGGTCGTGTCTTGGTAAAAAGTAAAAAGTCCTGAAAATTTTTCCATTTTTTCTGTTTTCTTTTCTAAGCTTATTATCTTTGTCTTGGTAGAATCTTTCCCGAGCTTCTTGTTTTTTTCTTTCCCTTGGACCACAGAAAGTGTCAACATCACAGCTGTTAAGTAAATCACATTTATTTTCATCTTGCATCCTTTGTTTGTTTTCTTTTTGGAATAAATATGTCCGTCGCTGTTCCCAAAAAGGTTTCTGCGGAATTCGTAATGGTTTCTGATAGTGTGGGGTGAGGGTGGATGGTTTGTCCCAAATCTTCAGCATCAGCTCCCATTTCAATTGCCAGGGCTATTTCTGAAATTAAGTCCCCTGCACCAGGGCCCACAATTCCAGCTCCCAAAACCTGCTTTGTGTTTTGATTAAATAAAATTTTAGTCTTTCCCTCTTGAAACCCCAGTGTTATTGCTTTTCCGCTGGCAGCCCAAGGGAATTCACCTTTTTCATAAGAAATTAACTTTTCTTTAGCCTCAGTCTCCGTAAGCCCTGTCCATGCAATCTCGGGGTCAGTAAAAACTACTGCGGGTATTGTTCTGGCATCAAACTGTGAGGGTAGTCCAGCAATGTGCTCAGCAGCTATTATCCCTTCATATGCTGCTTTATGTGCCAGCATTGGGTTTCCCGCAACGTCTCCTATGGCATAAATGTTCGATATGGATGTGCGCTGAAATTCATCTGCTGGTAGAAACCCTTTTTCGTCTCCCTCGATATCTATACTTTCCAGACCTAGTTTGTCAGTGTTTGGTCTTCTTCCAACACACACCAATATCTTTTCATATATATCTAAAACTTCACCGTTTGGTGTTTTTAGCTTTACATAAAAACCTTTTTTTGTTTCTTCACCAAACACAAGTGTTGAGTTTAAATAAATATTTTCAAGCTGACGGGATAGTTTTTTCTGTAGTGGTTTTACCAGGTCTTGGTCTACCCCTGTAAGAAGCTGGGGCAGCATTTCCACAATAGTAACCTTTGATCCTAAGGCGCAGTATACTGAGCCCATCTCCAGCCCTATATATCCACCTCCTACCACAAGAAGTTTTTTGGGAATTGAGCTGAGATTTAATGCTTGTTTTGATCCCATTATTCTGTCTGAATCTTTAGGCAGTGTGGGGATGTTTTCCGAAACGGAACCTGTGGCAATAATCGCTTTTTCAAAAGATATACATAAATCCAACTTTCTGTTTTTAATCTCTATTTCGTTGGTGGATTGGAACCTTGCCTCTCCTGTGATTATTTTTACTTTTCTTGCTTTTGATAGTTGTGAAATTCCAGAGCTAAGGTTTGAAATAATTGCGTTTTTCCATTTGCGGATTTCTGCTATATTTATCTCAGGTTTCCCAAAGCTTACCCCTTTGTTTTTCGCTTCTTTGGCCTCTCCTATTAATTTTGATAAGTGTAGGAGCGCCTTTGATGGGATACATCCCCTGTTAAGACAAACGCCTCCTAAAGATTCATCCTTGTCAACTAAGACTACCTTTTTTCCAAGATCTGCTGCCCGGAATGCCGCTGCATATCCGCCGGGACCCGCTCCTATTACAACAACTTCTGTTTGGATTCTTTCTGTCACTATTGTTTATTTAAAAGAAGAGTTGTTTGACAAAACTCCTCCTAGGTGTTGGGTGAAGGCTGCTGCTAGCGCTCCGTCAATGACTCTGTGGTCGTACGTAAGAGAAAATGGAAGAATGTATCCAGGTACAAAGGTGTCCCCAGAAAACACCGGTCTCCACTCAGCTCTGGAAACTCCCAAAATGGCCACTTGCGGAGGATTAACAATGGGGGAAAAATATTTTCCTCCAATACCCCCCAGGCTTGAAATGGTAAACGTTCCTCCTTTTAGTTCTTCCGGCTTTAGTTTTTTTTCTCTCGCTCTTTTACTTAAGTCTCTCAGCTTCTTAGAAAGCCCACCTATGTCTTTTTTGTCTGCGTTTTTGACCACAGGTACAATAAGCCCCTCTGGTGTGTCAACGGCTACACTGATATGGTAATACTTTTTGTGGACAAGCGTTTCCTTGTCTGCAGAAAGCGAGCTGTTAAGGTCTGGAAACTCTCTCAGTGTTTGAGTTACAGCTTTAATTAAAAACGGAAGAAGCGTGGTTTTTATAGAACTGTTCTCATTGTTCATTTTTTTTCTGTGTTCATCAAGGCCCGTGATATCTGCATTATCAAACTGGGTGACCTGTGGAATGTCTCGCCAGGCCGATTCCATTCGTGTTCCGGTTATCTTTTTTACTTTTGAGAGCGGTTTGTTTTCAATGGGTCCCCATTGTGAAAAGTCAATTTTTTCCCTTACCGGTTCAGACACTGTTGACATTCGCTTTCTAATCTCATTAATCAGGTCGTCTCTTGTGATTCTTTCTTTTTTACCACTTCCTTTTACTTCTGAAAGGCTTATTTTAAGCTCCCTTGCAAGTTTCCTTACGCTGGGGCTGGCGCGAAAAAAGGTGTCGTCTGGTGTTTGTCGGATTGGTGGGGTCACTTTTCTTTCTATTGAGGGCTTCGTTGCCACCGTTTTTTTCTGTTTTTTTGTTTTTAATTCTACCTTAGGGGGGCTTTCTTTTTCTGTTGTCTCCTCTTCTAGTATTGAAACAATTTTATCCCCCGCCGAAATTGATTTACCTTTTTTAATAAACACCTCTTTTATCGTTCCACTTATATCTGAAGGTATTTCCATTGACGCTTTCTCAGACTCAAGAACAAGGATAGTGTCTTCTTTTGTTGTTTTGTCCCCAGGAGAAACCAGCACCTCACTAACATCAGCTGTTTCAACTCCCTCTCCCAAATGTGGAAGGGTCATAATGTACAAATTGCTCATACAGTTATGGGGCTTGGTTTTTCTGGGTCAATTCCATACTCTTTCACGGCTTCCTGCATCTTTGTTTTTTCAATCTTTCCTGCCAGGCCCAGCGCTCTTATTCCTGCCAGCACAATATAGTATCTATCTACCTCAAAAAAATGCCTGAGGTTTTCTCTGCTTTCACTTCTGCCAAAACCATCTGTTCCAAGTGCATAGTAGGGACCGGGAACGTATGGGGCTATTTGTTCTGAAACCATTTTTACATAGTCTGATACAGCAACCGTTGGAACTTTGTTGTTTTTAAATTTTCTTTCCAAATGAGATTTTTGTTGTTTTTTGTCTGGGTGTAAAAGATTCCAGCGCTCTACCTCTTCCGCTTCTCTGCGTAACTCACTGAAACTTGTAACACACCATATACCTGCATCAATTTCCCAGTCCTTATATAAAAGGTCGGCAGCCTCTAGAACTTCTTTCATTAGGGGGCCACTCCCCAATAGTCGAAGTGTGGGCAGGTCTGTGGATCTGATTTTATACATTCCTTTAATTATTCCCCCTTCAGCCCCTTTTGGCATGGGGGGGTGGGTATAGTTTTCGTTTTCAACGGTCAAATAATATACAACATCCTTTTGTTTTTCAATCATTTCTTTCATCCCGTGGTGAACAATGATTGCAATCTCATAGGAGTAAGCTAAATCATATGCTTTTATATTTGGTGTTGCCGCTGCTGCCAAGTGGCTGTGTCCATCCTGATGCTGAAGCCCCTCTCCGTTAAGCGTAGTTCTTCCTGCTGTTCCCCCCAACAAAAAACCCCGGGCTCGCATGTCTCCCGCTGCCCATATAAAGTCCCACACTCTTTGGAACCCAAACATTGAATAATAAATATAAAACGGAATCATATTGATTCCATGGTTGCTGTACGATGTTCCCGCGGCGATAAATGAGGAAACAGCTCCAGCTTCATTTATTCCCTCCTCAAGAATCTGTCCGTTCTTGATTTCCTTATAATACAAAAACTGGTCGGAGTCAACCGGGTCATACAATTGTCCAAGGTGTGCATAAATTCCAACCTGCCTAAACAGTGGTTCCATCCCAAATGTTCTTGCTTCATCAGGAATAATCGGCACCACATTTTTTCCGACTGTTTTGTCTTTACATAAAAGAGTTAAAAGCCGTACAAACACCATTGTGGTGGACACTTCCCGTTCTTTTGTTCCGTTAATAAGTTCATTAAAAATGGCGATGTCCGGAACAGTAGTTGGGTCGGTGTTTATCTTTCTCGTAGGTAGAAATCCTCCTAGTGTTTTTCTCCTTTTTAAAAGATATTTTTGTTCCTCGCTGTCTTTTTTGAATCGGTAAAAAGGCGCAGTTGATGCTTTTTTGTCAGAAAGAGGCACTTCGAACCTGTCTCTAAAATATAATAATTCATTTTCGTTTAATTTTTTTTGCTGGTGGGTGATATTTCTTCCTTCCCCGGCCTCACCTAAACCATATCCTTTTATTGTTCTGGCTAATATAACTGTTGGTTCACCCTTGTGTCTGGTTGCTTCATAGTATGCAGAAAACATTTTTTCTGGATCATGTCCACCCGCCCTAAGGTTGTGTAGCTGTTTATCTGAATATTCCTTTATCATCTCTTCAAGCTCTGGATATTTACCGAAAAAGTTTTTCCTAATATATGCCCCTCCTTCAACGGTGTGTTTAAGCATTTCACCATCGACAATCTCTTCTATGCGTTTTAATAAAATACCGCTGGTGTCCTGTTCAAACAGCCTGTCCCAGTCATCTCCCCAAATGACCTTAATTACATTCCAACCAGCGCCCCTGAATGCTCCTTCAAGTTCTTGGATTATTTTACCATTTCCACGAACGGGACCGTCCAACCTTTGTAGGTTGCAATTAATTACAAAAATTAAATTATCCAACTGCTCTCTTGCTGCCATGGTCAGAGCTCCCATTGCTTCAGGCTCGTCCATTTCCCCATCGCCTAAAAATGCCCACACCTTTCGCCCTGTGTCTCTCGTTCTCCCTCGGTCTATTAAATAATTCATAAACCGTGCTTGGTATATCGCCATTAGTGGTCCAAGCCCCATAGATACCGTGGCAAACTGCCAAAACTCTGGCATAAGCCATGGGTGGGGATAAGAAGAAAGGCCTCCCTCTTTGGCAAGCTCTCTTCGAAAATTCTCCAGGTTTTTCTCCGAAAGCCTTCCTTCAGCAAACGCCCTGGCATAAATCCCAGGGGAGGCGTGGCCCTGAAAAAAAACCATATCAGGTCCATTGGGATGGTCGGGACCCTTGAGAAAATGATTGAAGGCAACCTCCAGTAGTGTTGCGCTGGAAGCATAGGTTGATATGTGTCCACCGATCCCCGGTGAATTGTTGTTCGCACGCACCACCATCGCCATAGCGTTCCACCTAATAATGGACTTAATTCTTCTTTCTATTTTCCGATTGCCAGGGTATTGTTTTTGTTCGTGAGGTTGAATCGTGTTAATATAGGGTGTCAGCGTACTAAAGGGAAGGCGTGTCCCGTGCAGTTCAGCATGTTCTATGGACCTTTTCAGCAGAAACACTAATCTTTCATGGCCGCCCTGGTCTAATACTTCGTCTACAGAATCTAACCATTCTCTGGTTTCTTGTGGGTCTATATCTCTTGTGTTTTCTTTCATGAAAATGTAAATAAATGAAACGCCGAAGTTACAAAATATTCAATCCTATACTTCAATCTCTTTCCACTCACCTTTCTTAATTTTCCATGTTACGATGAAAGAAAAAAGGATTATTTGACCAGACAGGGCGGCCCATGGTGCTAAAAGCCCTGCTTCCATTTTAACTCCTATAATATAGCTCACTGGAAGTGTGACTCCCCACAATAGCGTTGATTCAACAATAGCAGGAAACAGTGTGTTGCCCGCACCGGTTAGGGCAAACCAAAGCGTAATCCCAACAGCATCAAAAAACTGTAATATTCCTATAATTCTTAAACAAACGACCGAAGTCTCAATAATTCTGGGTTCGTTTGTAAATAGAGGAATAATCAGTTGAGGGAAAAAAATAAAAACAAGCCCAACAGACCCCATAATAATCTCTGACCAGCGAACACCTTCTATAATGCTTTTCTCTGCCTTGTCTAATCGTTTTTCTCCCATATATTTACTGACAAGGGTTGCACAGGCTTGACCGATTCCAATGGCCGGCATAAAAGATGCATGCATAATTTGAAACACTATTTCTGTTGCTGCCAGTTCCAATACTCCAATCATTCCAACAATTTTATAAAAAACAGCCCACCCTCCCGTTATTATGACCTCTTGTGTGCCCATTGGAAGCGCCAACTGTATTTGTTTTTTTATCATTTCTGGGTTCAGGGTAAAATGAAAAACCTTAAAGGTCTTCGCAGTCTCTCTTTTAAACAAATAAATAAAATAATGAAAAACCATCCAAATGGATGCTATTACTGTTGCCATGGCAGCGCCCTTTATTCCCATTTGAGGGAAATGTGTCCAGCCCCATAGTTGAGCCAGCCAGCCCATGTCTGTTCCATAAACATTTGAAAGAGCTGTTCTTAGGTTTTCAGTCCCGAAAATTAGTCCTGCATTTAGATATACGTTAATGATGTTGCTTGTCACTGTAACCTTCATGTGACACTCTGTTTTTTCTACACCAGTGTAAAACCCTTGAAAAATGAACCCTAAAGAGGTGAACAGAATGCTGAGGCTTGTTATTTTGGTATAGTCCTGGCATAGGTTTCCAGCCTCTCCGACCAGAAAAAAGGGGACAATCATATCTGTAAAAAGATAGCCGAATGCTGCTGCGGGGACACCATAAATTAATGCCATAATTATACCGTTATGCATTGCTGTACCACACTGGTTTAGTTTTTTCTGTCCAAGCCTTCTTGAGGCAATGGTTTGGGTACCTGTTCTTAACCCTATAGAAAATGTTATTTATGTCCAAACCAACATTGCCCCCATGCCGGTAGCTGCCAGGGCCTCTGCCCCCAGCCTGCCCACCATTGCCATATCAACAAGGCTCATTAAGACCCTGCTAATGTTTCCGATAATTACAGGCGTGGCAAGCACTATTATTTCTTTTGATTGATCTTTATATTTAGGAAAAAACACAGCTTTTATTAATTATTACAATTGTGTGGTCTTAATTTTAGATATGTTTCATAATTTCTCCAATAAAATTGATGCAGATGCTTTGAATTCTATGTTAACAGTTAATCCTTTATTAAAAAATAAAATTGAATTAGGTCGTCCTGTGGTTTCAATTGAAACTGCAATTCTTACTCATGGTCTGCCCTTTGAGTATGGAAAGCGATTTGTAAGAAATGTTTTTAGTTTGTGCAAAAAAACAGACGTGTCTCCCGCCTTTCTTTCTGTAGTTGAGGGTGCCCTGTGTGTAGGAACACCAGAGAAAGAGTTATTGTCTCTAATGGCAGAGGACAACTTAAAAAAAATTTCTCAGAGAAATATCGGCATCGCATCCGCCATGGGGTGGTCGGGGGGTACCACAGTATCTGCTGGTCTTTTAATGTCAAGGTGCGCAGGGGTCTCTGTGTTTTGTACCGGGGGAATTGGGGGTGTTCATAGAGGCTTTTTTGAAAGTGTTGATATTTCTCAAGACCTGCTTGCTTTAAGCAAAACCCCTGTTATTGTTATAACTGCCGGTGCAAAGGCTGTGCTTGATTTAAAAAAGACTTTTGAGGCTCTGGAGTTTTATGGTGTTCCCGTTGTAGGATATCGCACTGACGAGTTTCCTTCTTTTTGGTCTAGAAACTCTGGTTTAACCTTAGAGGTTGTGGCCAGCTCTCCGGAAGAGGTGGCATCTATCTGGAAACATCATTGCAGGGCTGGGGCTGGGGCTGCGCTTATTGTTGCAAATCCTGTTCCAGAACAAGACCAAATTCCCTACCCAGAAATAAGTGAGCTGATCAATTCCGCTGTGGCTCGGGCAAGCTCTTTGGGTGTGGCGGGTCCAGAGTTAACCCCATTTTTGTTAAAGTTTTTAAATGAGAAAACTGGAGATCAGTGCCTGAACACAAACATTTCGCTTGCTATTAATAATGTTGAGCTTGGGGCAGCTATTTCTAGTCTAGTTTAATGCTTCCGTTTTTAGACATTTGTGCACTATCTCTTTTTTTTCTTTCATTTGTTCTGGGATTCCAAACGCTGTAACCCTCCCGCCAATATAGTGCAATATGGGTGTAATAATCCCTGCGCTTTCTGATATTATTTTTTTTTGTGCATTTTCCGAGGAAAACCTCTGTGGCCCAACAGTGAAAACTGTTTTATTCTCATAGACTGTCGACGTCTTGTAAATAGAAGACATGTCAGGAAACATTTCATATGACTTGAACGGCGTTTGTCCTGCTAGCCCGCTTCTGCCAGAAATGTTTATGTGGTCTTTTATTGCAATTGGGGTTTTCACTCCCTTGGTTTGATCAAAAAAAAATATTTTGTTTTTATCACAATTCCTGAGCGATTTGTACACCAGGTCAACGCTTGGTGTTTGGTGTGTATAAAACAAACACCTATAGTGTTTTTCGGTGTAAATGACGTGTTTTTCTTTTTCATCGACCTTAATGTCATAGCCGAAATGTTTGGGGCTGGATGAAAAAACAACCGCAATCATAAATATACCCTTTTCCCCACTAGCGCGGTGCCTATGCGTACCTGTGTAGAGCCCTCCTCAACAGCAATTTCAAAATCGTTACTCATTCCCATTGAGAGTTCTCTTATCTCATCATATTCAGCTGGCCTTTGTTTGTTTAATGTTTCCTGTGTTTCCCTTAATAGTTTAAATGACTTTCGAATTTCTTTTTCGTTTTGGCCTGTAGGCGCAATCGTCATAAGTCCTTGAATTTTAAGGTTCTCGTGTGTAAAACACTCTAACATTTTATCAGTCTCTTCTGGTAAAAACCCGTGTTTTTGTGGTTCACGTGCCGTGTTTACTTCCAGTAAAACTGGGAACGTTAATCCCCCTTGTCTTGCGCCTGCGTTAATTTTTTTTGATAGTTTGATTGAATCAACTGAGTCAATTGTGTGAAAATAGTTTATACATTTATTTACTTTATTTGTTTGTAGATGCCCTATAAATCTTTTTTTTATGGGGGGAGTGGTTAGGTTAGGCGAAAGTTTTTCTATTGCTTCTTGTATTTTATTTTCTCCAATAGAGCGAATGCCGGCCTCATAGCATTCTTGAATAACTGTAATTGGTTTTGTTTTTGTTACGGCTATTATCTGGATCTTTTGGTTTTCGTCCTGCTTTACCTTTTCTATTTTTTCCTGAATTATTTTCAGGTTTTCCTTGATTGTCATTCAGGTTTAATGGCATTCTCTTTTTTTTGTGTTTCTTTATCTTGAACTCCTTCGGTCTTGGGGGTTTCTTCTTCGTGTACAACTCTTGTAATAGAAGATATTGTTGTCCCTCCGTCAAGTTTTACCAGCCGAACCCCTTGTGTTACTCTTCCTATGGTTCGTATATCAGACACGGGTTGGCGCATTAACACTCCAGAGTTTGTTATAACAATTAAATCGTCTGCATCGACAACTTCCATAATGTTGACCATCTTTCCTGTTTTGTCAGTGCATCTCATGGTAAGAACGCCCTTTCCTCCTCTCTTTTGGGTCCTATATTGAATTACGTCTGTTCTTTTTCCGTATCCTTTTTCTGTCCCGACCAAAATGGTTCCTTCTCTTTTTACAACAAGCATTCCTATAACCCTATCGTTCTCTGAACTGAGCTTTATTCCTTTAACCCCCATTGTTTTTCTTCCGCTTGGGCGAATGTTTTCTTCTGAAAACCGAATTGATTTTCCTTCGCGTGTTCCTAAAAGGATGTCGTTTGATCCGTCAGTTATTTTTGCTTCAATCAATTTATCATTTTCCCTAACGTCTATTGCATAAATTCCGCCCTTCCTTGGGTTTCCATAGGCCGACAAAACTGTCTTTTTTACAATGCCTTTTTCCGTTGCCATTACAATATAGTGTTTGTTGTCAAACTCTTTAACGCTTACAAATGCCTCTACCTTTTCTCCTGGTTCACACCCAATTAGATTTACAATTGCCAGTCCTCGGGTTGCTCTTCCCCCTTGGGGAATATCATATACTTTAAGCCAATGACATTTTCCTTTATCAGTAAAATAAAGAATGTAATTATGTGTGTTGGCAATAAAAAGGTGCTCTACGAAATCCTCATCTTTGGATATGGCCCCCTGAACCCCCCGGCCTCCTCTTCTTTGTGTTCGGTATGTCGTCACCGCGGTGCGTTTTATATAGCCCTGGTGTGTTATTGTAATCACAACCTCCTCTTCTGCTATCATGTCTTCTACTGAAAAGTCTGTTGATACCGGGATTATTTCTGTTCTGCGTTCATCTCCGTAGGTTTCTCTGAGTTCCATCAGCTCAGATTTAATTATATCCATTCTTTGTGTTCGGCTTTCTAATATTCCTTTCAGGTATGCAATTGTTTTTATGGTTTCTTTATACTCCTCTACAACCTTTTCAACTTCGAGCCCGGTTAGTTTTTGAAGTCTCATTTCCAGAATTGCCTGCGCCTGTTTTACTGAAAGGTTAAAAATATTCATAAGCCCTTCTTTTGCGCTGGAAGGGTCTTTACTTTTTCTAATGGTTTTAATAATCTCCTCTATGTTGTCAAGGGCAATTTTTAAACCTTCCAGTATGTGGGCACGGTTTTCTGCTACAGTAAGATCATATTGAGTTCGGCGAACAATGATATCATGTCGAAAATCAATGAAGTGCTGCAATATCTCTTTCAGATTCATAATGTTTGGAATTCCGTCGTGCAGGGCCAAAAGAATTATGCCAAAAGTTTCCTGGAGCTGTGTGTGTTTATATAACAAATTTAAAATCACCTCCGGAACAGCGTCCCTTTTTGTTTCAATAACCACCCGTATTCCATCTTTGTCCGACTCGTCTCTTAGGTCGCTTATTCCTTCGATCCTTTTTTCCCTCACCAGGCCTGCTATTTTCTCCATTAATGTAGCCTTGTTGACCTGATATGGAATTTCTGTTATAATAATGCTGTTTTTGCCCGACTTTAGTGTTTCGATGTGTGCCCGGGCCCTCATCTTTATTTTGCCCCTTCCTGTTGAGTACGCGCTCTCTAGTCCGTCTATCCCCATAATCAGTCCTGCGGTTGGAAAGTCCGGCCCGGAAATATGTTGCATAAGACCTTCAACAGTAATTTTTTCATCATTTATTAAAGCAATTAGTCCGTTGATTATCTCTGTAAGGTTGTGTGGGGGAATCTTTGTCGCCATGCAAACGGCAATTCCCTCTGATCCGTTTATTAGAAGGTTTGGCACCCCCGATGGTAAAACTGTTGGCTCTTTTAGTGTTTCATCAAAGTTTAGTGCCCAACTTACTGTTTCTTTTTCAAGGTCTTTCAATATTTCACTAGACAGGTGCGTCATTCTTGACTCTGTGTAGCGCATTGCCGCGGCATTGTCTCCATCAATAGAGCCAAAGTTTCCCTGCCCGTCTATAAGCCCATATCGCATTGAAAAGCTTTGGGCCATTCGCACCAGGGCGTCATACACCGATGAGTCCCCGTGAGGATGATATTTTCCTAAAACGTCCCCGACAATTCTAGCAGATTTTTTATATGGTCGGTTCCAATGAGACCCCAGCTCGCTCATTCCATAAAGAATTCTTCGGTGAACCGGCTTAAGCCCGTCTCTAACGTCTGGCAGGGCCCTGGAAACGATAACTGACATGGAATAATTGAGATAGCTTTCCCTCATCTCTTCCACAATATCACGCGGAAGGGTGTTGTCTCTGTTTATATCAGTCATATAATCATTTCTTTCTTTTATACATCCAGATTAACAACAAACCTTGCGTTCGTCTCAATAAAGGTTCGCCTTGCCTCCACATCGCTGCCCATTAAGTTTTGGAAGGTCCTGACAGCCTGTTCCGCATCTTCTACCATAACCTGAAGCAGGGTTCTTCTCTCCGGGTTCATTGTTGTCTCCCAAAGCTGTTCGGGGTTCATTTCTCCTAAGCCTTTATAGCGTTGCACTCCTATTTTTTTTGACTTGTTGTCCTGTTTTAATCTGTCCATAATTCTTTCTCTCTCATTATCATCATAAACATAGTGTTCTTTTTTTCCTTGGTGAACTCTATACAGTGGGGGAAGCGCGAGATATAAAAACCCTCCGTCAATAATTTCTTTCATCTTTCTGTAAAAAAAAGTGAGAAGCAGGGTGCGAATGTGTGAGCCGTCTACATCAGCATCCGTCATAATAATAACTTTATGATAACGAAGGTTGTCAATGTTAAAATCTCCCGCTGACTTTTCTTCTGTCTCTTCAGTTTCCCCCCCAAAGCCTGTCCCCAGGGCCGTGATAATTGACTGGATTTCATTATTTGAAAGAAGCTTGTCTATCCTGGCTTTTTCGGAGTTTATCACCTTTCCCCGCAAAGGCAAAATTGCCTGGGTTCTTCTGTCTCGCCCTTGTTTTGCCGACCCCCCTGCAGAGTCTCCTTCCACCAGATACAGTTCACAAAAAGAGGGGTCTCTGTTTGAGCAGTCCGCAAGTTTTCCAGGGAGAGAAGATCCACCCAGGGCACTTTTTCTTCTTATAAGTTCTCTTGCCTTCCTTGCTGCGCTTCTGCTTCGTGCGGCCAGGAGTGCTTTTTCTATAATGCGCTTTCCTGTGGACGGGTTTTGTTCCAAAAAATCAAGTATTCCCTCATAAACAATGTTATCAACAGCTCCTTTTACATCTCCATTCCCGAGTTTTGTTTTTGTTTGTCCTTCAAACTGGGGTTCTTGTACCTTAATGCTTAAAATTGCTGTTAGTCCCTCTCTGAAGTCCTCTCCGGTAAGATTCGTTTTTTCATTCTTTTTGTTTTTAATCAGGTTGTTCCTTGTTGCGTGGTTGTTCATTGCTCGCGTTAGGGCTGAGCGAAAACCAGATAGGTGTGTGCCTCCCTCTATTGTGTTTATATTGTTCACAAAGGAAAGGATATTCTCATTATATGTGTTTGCATAGCGAAAGGCCAGATCAACCGGAACCTCTGAGTCTGTTTTACAGACTTTTATTATCTTTTTATGGATTGGGTTGTTGTTTTCATCTAAAAATTTTACAAAATCACTCAACCCGCCATTAAACTTAAACGTTTCAGAAAGAACTTCTTCTTGGCGCTTGTCATATATTTCTATTAATAGATTGCTGTTTAGGTATGCTAACTCTCTTAAGCGGTCTGCTATTATCTCATATTCAAATTCAGTTGT
>CAZOUJ010000020.1:0-16256 GCA_964582955.1 uncultured bacterium | reverse complement strand
GATAGCGCTGTTCCCTGGACAGATTCATAAATGTGTTAACCAACTGTCGTGTTTCCTTCATAGCAACGGTTTCATTGATATTGTTTCGGGCATTCCCCATCCCTTCAGCAAATCTGAGCCATAGCTCGGGATGATTTTCTGTGCCCATTTCTTCATCTACCAGGTTTTTCAGTAAAATCTGCCGAATGTGAATGTCATCGCAATTGGTATGAATAGAAGACAAATATCGTGGAAATGAAGATACGTGTTTAAAATATTGTGCAGCATATTCACGAATAATAGAAATCTCCAGCTCTCCGGTGCTCCATGCCTGATAAAATGGATGATTTAATAGATGATGTTTATCGATTTTTGCATCGATTTGTTCAACGAACGATAGTTCTGTCATAGTGATATGTCCTTTCGGTTTGTACTAATAATGAAGCCCCAAATTAATAAAAGGCAGGAATTCGTTAAAAAACATATTTATCTAAGATAAACTAATATATTTTTAATAGAGCACTGTTTTGATAGCACAATATTACCCATGCTTGTCCTTGATATTAATCTTATGTTTTGACTTTAATTTATATTTTTTATAAATTACTTACGAGTAACTTACGATTATTTAAAAAATTAGTATAAGGTTGTAGGGTTCTATAAATATATAAGGACGAAAAAATGGTTTGGTCTTTGTGTTTTTCATGAACTCTATATCAAAAAAAGAATGAAAACGAGAACAAATCAAAAAAAGACTTCACTGGCAGTGATTCGAGCTGTTTCCCGACTCAATAACCACACTCACAAGAACAGATCCCGTCCTGTTGTTTTGAATAAAAAATTTATTTCCGGATATTTATCAATTCTCTCGCGATGAAAATATTATCGCCAAAATTAAAAATCTTTCTGGAATTTATTCAGCGATTTACACTTACATATGGACAATCTCCATCCTATGAGGAGATTATGTTTAAGTTAGGATTCAAATCATTGGGGACAGTGAATTGGTATGTAAATACCCTGGAAAAACAAGGTTATTTATCTCGTGTAAAAGGGCACAATGGTAAGCGGGCCCTTACCTTAATCCACAAAGAGTACGCCACAATTACTACATCCCGTTTACCGTTGCTGGGCCTGATTGCAGCGGGGGAGCCCATTGAAGCATTAGAAAACCCAGGAATGGTGGATGTTCCGCCGTTTTTACTGCATCCTGATAACTATGTTTTGCAGGTGAAAGGAGACTCCATGATCGATGAACAGATTCATGATGGTGATTTTATTGTCGCCAAGAAAACCAAAATTGCTAGTTCCGGACAGATAGTGGTGGCTTTGATTAATGGTGAAGCCACATTAAAGTGCTATGTTCCCAAAACAGACTGTATTGAACTCCATCCTAAAAATTCAAAATTTTCAATTATAAAGATTAGTCCCCAAGATAATTTTCATATTAATGGTGTTCTTCTGTATTCCTTCCGGAATTATTTGAACTAGGCACGATTTAATGATTGCCCGGGACGTTTTTCACATACGTCTTAAGGAAATGGAACTCCAGATTGAGCGGATCATGGATCCTTCCCTGAGGACACGCCCGGTGGCCATCATCTCATCTCCACAACCAAATGGTACAATTTTGTCTTTATCTCCTGAAGCGGAAGAAGACGGATTATTCCAGGGTATGAAAGTCTCAGTAGTTCGAAAAATGAACCATGGTGTTCAACTACTTCCTTATAATCGTTCTCTGTATGCCCGTTTAAATCGCTATGTGTATCAGACTGTATCCATGTTTACGCCCATTGTAGAACCCGAAGGATATGATGGGTTTTATCTTAATATGAAGGGTATGAGAGCCGTTCGCAGTGATATGCAGAATACAGGGATGTCCATTATCCATAGGATTTGGGAACAAACCAATATTTCAGGTATGGTGGGTATCAGTGTAAATAAGCTAGTAAGCCGGATTATCACATCTGTGGTACCAGAGAAAATTCATGAAGTGCAGAATGGAGAAGAGACAAAGTTTCTATCTCCGTTGAAGCCGCAGATTCTCCCCGCCGCAAAAGAAAATTCTGTAAACCGTCTACTTCGATTCCTGTGGATTAAACAGATCAGCGACATTCAGTCCATGGCATGCCAACCGGATGAATTCCAAACCTTTTTTGGTGCTCATGCTGTACAGCTTTACCGGGAAGCACATGGCCAAGATTCATCTATTGTGAAAGCACCACAACTCCAGAACCATATTTTAGAGCAAACAGTTTTATCTGAAGACACCAATGATGAAAATGTGATTCGTGCGGTGGTGAAGGACCTAGCGGAACAGATAGCGGTCAAACTTCGCAAGCGCCAACAAGTGGCAAACAAAGTCAAATTGGAGATCCATTATACCGATGGACATCAACGAATCCGGACAGGCCCAATAATCAGAATTGATGACAGATCGGTGATAAAAGTGTGCAAGGGACTGTTTGATAAAGCTAATGAACGGCGTAATCGGGTTCGAGCTGTTTTATTGGATGCCAGTAATTTTCGTCCTTATATCAATCAGGAGAACCTGTTTTCCACAAAAGAGAGCCGGGACATGGCTGTATCCAAAGCAGTAGAAAAAGTTCGCCTAAAATACGGTGTTCGGAGCCTACAGACCGCTGATGTGTTCCAGGCCCTGGGGCGTGTTTGATGTTTGTTCACCTAAACACCCACTCTGTGTATTCTCCTATGAGGGGCCTTTTGTCTTTAACTGATCTTGTAAATTTATCTCATTCTTATTGCATAGATACCTTGGCGCTCACGGATGTGAACGGCATGTGGGGGTTCATTCGTTTTGTACAGCATTGCAAAGATGCAGGACTATTTCCTATCGCCGGAACGAATTTGATCACGGAAAAAGATGAAGCTATTCTTTTAGCCGAGAATCAATACGGCTACGAAAACATTTGCCGTTCCGTGTCTGCTGTCCATGATGATCCGGATCAATTTATAGCTGATATCTTACAGAAAAGATGCACCGGATTGTTTGTATTGTCTCACCATGAACCTACTTTGATAAAATTGATTGAATTCATACCAACCACTCATTTATTCATTGAATTGTGTCCCGGAATTCAGGAATCATTTGCAAAGAAGTTGGCAAAAAAAATGAAACTGGAAATGGTAGTTACGGGGGATGTCTATTTCCGAGATCCAAGTGATCATGATGCCCATGTAACGCTCCGGGCTATAGAGAACAATACAACATTGGAGCACATAGATTTAACAGAATGCAAATCGGACCAGCATTGGTTCCGGAGCGAAGCAGACATGGTGAAACTCTTCCCCAACAGTTTGGATGCTATTAACAACAGTCGATATCTGGCAGACCGTTGCAAGACCAACTGGTCATTCATTAATACCATCTTTCCAGGGTTGTCTCTGAAGGATATTCATGGAGCAAACAAGGAGCTAAAGGATAAAGTTTATGTCGGCGCCAAGGTTCGCTACGGTGAGATTAATGAAACCATTCATCATCGCATCCAATATGAGTTGGACATTATTACACAAAAAGGATTTTCGAATTATTTTTTGATTGTTCAGGATATTGTGCAGCAAACTAGGGCTACCATAGGCCGAGGATCGGCAGCTGCATCTATTGTGAGTTATTGTCTGTTCATAACACAGGTAGATCCCCTAAGGTATAGACTCCAGTTTGAGCGATTCATTCATCCGGAGCGGGAAGACATGCCAGATATTGATGTGGATTTTCCCTGGGATGAACGTGATGATATTTTGAATTATGTTTTTGATAAATATGGGAAAGAACAGACGGCTATGGTTTCCAGCCAAGTATTTCTAAAGCCCAGATCCGCCATTCGGGAAACAGGGAAGGTTCACGGACTTTCCAATGAAGAGATCAAAAGTATAACGAGGCGGATAGGTTGGTATACATCCCGCCGTGATCTGGAACATTGGGTCCGTACTGACCCTCGGTTCGCCAATGTTGATCTGAATGAAATGCTAATTCGTGTTTTGCGTGAGAGTGAAAAAATTGTGGGTGTGTTTCGTTATCCATCGGTACATCCCGGTGGAGTGGTCATTGTTCCGGATGAAATTCAAAAATATGTGCCGGTGCTTACTGCACCCAAAGGAGTGCAAATAGTAGAGTGGGAAAAGGATCAGGTTGAAGATTCCGGACTTTTGAAAATTGATCTTCTGGGTAACCGTAGTCTGGCGGTAGTCCGGGACACAATTCAGCAGGTAAACTTGAACTATGGTGAAACAGCATCACGAAACAAATATATGGATTACCACCAGATTCAGCCCGCAGGCGATAAAAAAACGAAAGAACTCATGAAATCTGGAAAGACCATGGGTGTTTTCTATATCGAGAGTCCTGCAACCCGGCAGCTTCTGGCTAAAGCTGGCGTAGTGGATTTTGAGCATGTGGTAATCTATTCATCTATCATTCGTCCAGCGGCCAATCGATTCACCAACATCATGCTAGAACGGATTCGTGGTACGCCATGGGAGCTAATGCATCCCAACTTAGATTTTTTGGCAGAGAGTTATGGAATTATGGTTTACGAGGAGCAGGTATCTATGGCAGCTATGACTATGGCGGGACTAGGTTATGCAGAAGCAGAAGCATTGCGGAAGACGATGAGTCGAGAGTCTCTGGAGCATCTCATACCTTCATGGGAAAAAAAATTCACGGAAGGATCGCTTCGCAGGAACTATTCTCCTACCATAATCAAGGATGTATGGGATATGATCACTTCTTTTGTGGGCTATTCCTTTTGCAAACCCCATTCCGCATCTTATGCCATGCTGTCTTTTACTTGTGCCTATCTTAAGGCTCATTTTCCGGCAGAATTCTTGGCGGCAGTGATTTCGAACCAGGGCGGATTTTATTCGTCCTATGCCTACGTTAGCGAAGCACGAAGATTTGGAATTCAAATTTTACCGCCGGATATAAATCTGAGTCATCGCCGATGGAAAGGTCGAAATAATGTAATGAGGATGGGATTCATGAGCATAAAAAGACTTAAGGGAAAAGTAGTAAATGCGATTCTGGATGAACGGAAATCGGGGGAATTTGATTCACTGGAAGATTTTTTAGTCCGGGTAGATTTAAACTTGGCAGATGCTATGGCCCTGACAAATGCGGGTTGTTTTAATAAGTTGACTTTGGAGATGACCCATCAGGAACTGGCATATCGGGTAGCGGGATTTTATCTTCAGCATGGTGAGCGGAAACCGCTCACGTCATCACCGGTGAATTATAATTTAGTGGCTGAAGATTTATATTGGATGGAATTAGAAACGTTCGGCTATTCCCTATCTGTTCACCCAGTATCAAGGTACCGCCCCATGCTCAGCCGGCGAATTAAATATGCCAAAAATATTCCAAAATTTGTGGGGCAGTCTATTTATTTGATCGGCGTGTACATTACGCGGAAGGAAACCACTACCGGAAATTCGGAACCCATGGAATTTTTGACAATGGAAGATGAAACGGATATTTATGAATGTGTGCTGTTCCCTGATGTGTTTCGTGAATTTGGCGATATGCTGCACTGGGAGACTTTATTCATCATCCGTGGAACGGTAGAAGAGTCATTTGGTGTGCAAACTATCACTATTAAAAAAATGGCCAGTCTACAGCAGTGGATTCGCCATTTAAAAGGTAGAGAAAACCCTTCCTTTTATACTAACCGATAGAATGTATGTAGTTTATCTCTCTTCTCTCCAAAATTGTTTATAGAGTGCACCGCGAAAATCGTTGTACATATCCCAACCGTTGTTAGGAACTTCATGAACCTGGGTCATTATTACACCAACAAACTCACGTTTTGGATCAATCCAAAACTGTGTACCTTCATATCCTCCACCCTGCCAGAGCCCTTTATCACCCCAGCCCTTTATTTTTAGTGAATCCCCTGTCACCCATATATTATATCCGTTATATCCCCAGGGGCTGTCTAATTGTGTATGAGGTAATGTCATCTCATTCACTGTTTTTTCAAAAAGGAAACGAGTCCCATTAAGATGACCACGATTCAGCAGTATTCTTAAAAAGTCGGCATACCCATCTGCAGTTGCAACCATACCTTCCCCACCTAAAAACAATTGATTTTCTGAATGATAGAAAGGAAAATCGGCACCAAAAATATCCAGCTCTCCTTTTCGTGCAATTCGTAGTGTCGAATCAACCCCTGTAAAATAAGGAAGCATGGTTTCTTCCTTAGAAAGGTTATACTGCAACCCTTGAATATTTAAATGATGAGACAATCTTTTTTCAACTAATTCTTTGAGAATTAAACCTGTGGCCCGTTCCGCTACAAATCCTAATACGGTTGTATTTGTCCCATAATAATATTTTGTACCAGGATGCAGAAGTAGTGGAACAGCAGAAAGACGATGAATTAAATCATCTGTATTTGACGCATAGATAATATCTCTTGATAAAAATATTGAGTCAATACAGTTCATACCTGTTGTTGGATAAAAAAATCCAGCTTGATGATTAATTAAATGCCTAAGGGTCATAACTGAATCAGGACTAACCAATGTAAAATTGCAGCCGATTTCTTTGTTATTAGTTTGACCAAGAGGGATCCCAGCTTCATCAACGGCAACCTGAAGGTTCTCAAATTCTGGAATATATTTTGTTACAGGCTCATTAAGATTAAGAACCCCATCTTCCACTAAATCCATAATGATGGAGATTGTAACAATCTTGCTCATGGACCAGATTCTTATCCATGTTTTTTCGTTTATAATTTCATCAGGGAGCAAGTTTTTGTTAATTCGTTGATGTTCATAGATTACATGTCCATATTTATCTTCTAGGCGTGCAAGCAAAAAGGGGAAATATCCTTCATCAACATATTTATTTAAAACCTCATCCAGTTTGTTCTTGTCTTTAATAATAATTATTCTATCATTGGTGGATTCACAACTCAGAGTAATAATTAAAAGGTAAAGAATGAGATAGTGAATTACAGTTCCTGTTTCGCTATTGAAAAAATTAAATGTCATTTTCATTCAGATTTACCTTTATAATAAAACCAATCAAAATCCGCATAGTTATTTGTTGTTGAGTTGTTGGACGAAACATACAAACCCACATAGACCCCTGTGTAAGTCCACCCTGAGGATTCTGGACTTAACTTAGAACCGTCACCATTTTCATAAAGGGGAATCCATCTCTTTCCATCTTGTGAATAAGAAAAATCATAATTTAAATAATCAGTAGAAATCTTCCAAAAAACAACATTGTCTTTATATGGTCGACTCGCAAGAAGAGAGTCAGTCCCATGGTAGAATTGATGAAGTTTTATTTTTCCTTTCATTAGCGACATGACATAGGCTGAACGGTCATTTTGTATTAGGATCATTCCAGCTTCTTCATTATCAGATGGATTAAATTTCATTTTTGATGTTGTTTCCATTTGAAAATGTCTTTGTCGAATCCCTGCAAACGAATATTGGCTGTTCTCAGAAATATAACCCTGCTGTAAATAAAGTCTTAGGAATCCGCTTTTTTCTTTCAGTGAATAAAAATTTATTGTTGGCGTTCTACGAAAATTCCATTCAACATTTAATTTATTGTCATCAAAACTGTCAAAAAATTCATTTTGTTTGACTTGAATTGTTCCGGGAAATGGGAGAGGATATTCAAACTCAACTCTTCCAGTTCTCTGACTACATACCGGCCAGGATACTTTTTCATCTTTCCACCAATAAGGTTCGGTTTCCCAAACCACAGGGATTAAAAATGTTTCACGTCCAAGATTTTTATATTTATTATCAATAGGACGAAATCCTAATGCAACCATGTACCAGTCATTATTTTTTGTTTGGACCAAATCTCCATGACCAACTGCAATAATCGGATGATTCAAACTTAAATGTCGGTGGGTTAATATTGGGTTTCTTGCATTAGCAATATATGGTCCAGTAATAGTTTTACTTGCAGAAATTGTCACAGCATGATTATGAAGCGTCCCACCTTCTGAAATCATAAGATAATAATAATTTTCATACTTATAAATATGTGGACCCTCTGCCCATGTTCCGCCACTAAACCCTCTTGTTAAATAATATTTTTTTCCCACCAACTGCATTTGATTCAGATTTAATTCTTGCATCCATATTTCTGCTTGCCCATCAAATTCTGGATCAGGAGGGACATGTGAACCGGTGTACCATACTTTTCCATTATCATCAAAAAATAGAGAGGGATCGATCCCAGGAGCATCTTTCAAAAAATAAGCTTCTGACCATGGGCCACTAGGATCTTCTGCAGTTATAATAAAATTCATCATTTTCCCGTTCAGATTGTTTGTTGTGATGATATAAAATAGTCCTTTATGGTAGCGAATAGTAGGAGCATGGATTCCTGCACTGGAATTTATAGAATCCATTGCTACATTTTGATTTACAGAATGAAGTGCATTGCCAATTAATTTCCAGTTCACCAAATCTCTACTATGATATACTGGTATTCCTGGGAAATATTCAAAAGTAGAATTGATTAGATAGAAATCATCACCGGCTCGACAAATACTTGGATCTGGCGCAAAGCCTGAAATTATAGGATTGCGGTAAGTCTCGGGCTCCAGTTGTATCCCAACATTACAAGCGATGAACGATAACAGGGCAGTGATAAACCATTCTATCCTAAATATTTTAAACATTTTGTATATTAACAAACATTCTACATTGTATGGCTATATATTTTTGATTATTGAACAATAACATTTTTTAGGAGTTATTGTTTTTTCTTTTGTGTCCATAAAATAAAGTACTAAATGCATTCCAAGAGTAAAAACAATTTTTATTGTAATTTTAACCACGATTTATTGTAAATATTAAGGTACCTTAATATTTCTGTGCTCAAGAGATGATAACACTTTGGTGCATAAAGATATAAAAATGTAAAAAATGAGTACCCCAACAAAACGTATTGCTTTTCATACAATGGGATGCAAACTGAACTTCTCAGAAACAGCTACTATTTCCCGTGATTTTATTCGTCAAGGGTTTGAACAGGTAGATTACCAAAATAAAGCGGATATTTATGTTCTGAATACATGTTCGGTCACAGATAATGCTGATAAAGAAGCTCGGAAACTCATTCGCAAAGCGAAACGCCAGAATCCAAAGTCATCTATTGTAGTTATAGGTTGTTATGCTCAGCTTAAACCCAATGATATCGCTGCAATGGATGGGGTGGACATCGTATTGGGCGCTGAAGAAAAGTTCAATTTATTGAATCACTTAAATACTATTGATTTAAACGGTGGCACAAAAATAATGCAGTCTAATATTGCTCATGTACACTCGTTTACCCCATCATATTCTTCAGGTGAAAGGACAAGATCTTTTTTAAAAATTCAGGATGGTTGTGATTACACTTGTTCATTTTGTACAATTCCTTTAGCAAGGGGTAGTAGCAGAAATGATACAATTCTTAATACAATGCAGATGGCCCGAGAGGTGGCAGAAACAAATACCCGGGAGATTGTACTTACGGGTGTGAACATTGGTGATTTTGGAAAGGGTAGCAAAGAAACTTTTTTTGATCTTATGATAGAGTTGAACAAATTAGAAGGAATAGATAGAATACGTATTTCATCAATCGAACCAAATTTATTAACAGATCAAATAATTGAATATTGTGCTCAATCTGAAAAATTCATGCCTCATTTTCATGTACCTCTGCAATCAGGTTCCAATAAAATATTAAGAAAAATGAAACGGCGGTATAAACGTGAGTACTATAAAGATCGTATTAATAAAATCAAATATAATATTCCTGATGCATGTATTGGTGCAGATATTATCGTTGGTTTTCCCGGCGAAACAGAAAATGATTTTATTGAAACATACAGTTTCTTGAATGATATTGATATTTCCTATCTCCATGTGTTCACATTTTCAGAACGGTCTAACACAAAAGCTATTGAGATGTGTGAAGTGGTTCAAAAAGAAACGAAGGTCGAACGGGGTAAGATGCTCCGCATTTTATCAGATAAAAAGCAACGATATTTCCATGATAAATTCATAAAACACCAACGACCGGTTTTATTTGAGCATATGAAAAATGGAAAGATTATAGGACACACCGATAATTATATTCAGGTTCAGGTGAAAACAGAATCTAATTTTTTAAATACAATCCAAGATGTAAAATTAATCGATAATCTCACCACTTTTGTTGTTGGTGATATTGTTTAGTCCTCCGAGAATTCTGCATTTCTGAATCCACAAATAAATGATAAATCTTGAGAGCATTTCCAAAACCTTCCCAGATGGAGATCTTTTTAACAATGTAAACCTTATGATTAAACATGGTATGAGGGCTGGTCTTGTAGGACCAAATGGCTCTGGAAAAACTACTTTGCTTAGGATTATGTTAAAACAGGAGTCGCCAGATTCCGGAAATGTACAGGTTGAGAAATCTATAACGATTGGTTTTTTGGCACAGGAGATCGTGTCTGGGTCAAACCGTTCAATTTTGGAAGAAGTTTTGGCGGCCTATCCGGAAGTGCAGGGCTTGCAAAGGCAGTTATTGACCTTATCCCATAAAATAGCTACCAATCCTGAAAACATGACCCTGATTGATCAATTAGGTACAATTCAAAACCGGTTTGAAGCGCTCGGTGGATGGACACTTGAAGATAAAGCAAAAAAGATTCTGAGTGGATTGAGATTCAAGGAAGAACAATTTGGGGATACAATGGATGTTTTTAGTGGTGGGTGGCGTATGAGGGTTGCACTTGCGGCAATCCTACTTCAAGAACCAGATGTTTTATTCCTAGACGAACCCACCAATCACTTAGATCTTGAGGCCACCATCTGGTTGGAATCTTTTCTGGCTGACTGGAAAGGCGGTATGGTTTTGATTAGTCACGACCGGGCCTTTCTGGACCGGTCCGTGAACCACATCATTGAGATAGACCAACGCGCAGTTACACTTTATCATGGTAATTATACTAGATATAAGAAAGATAAGGCGGTGCGATTGGAACAACATAGGGCAGCTTATAAAAATCAGCAAAAGCAAATCAAAGAAACAGAGCGCTTCATTGAACGGTTTCGATATAAAAATACAAAAGCAACACAGGTTCAAAGCCGGGTAAAAATGTTGGAAAAGATTGTGAAGATTGAATTACCCACAGAAGACAATCAAATAATGAATCTTATTCTTCCTCAGCCAAGCCGACCACCATTAAATATTGCATCATGCAAAAATGTAACCAAACATTATGGAAAGGTTGAGGTTTTCAATCAAATTAATTTATCTGTCAAGAGGACACAAAAAATTGGTTTAGTGGGTCATAATGGGGCAGGGAAATCAACCTTGTTGAAATTATTGGCAGATGTAGAGAGTGTGACCTCGGGAGCGATCCAAATCGGGGATGGGGTAGATTGCGCTTACTATGCTCAGCATCAAATGGCAATTCTTAATCCGGATGAAACAGTCTATGAAACTGTGCGAAAGGTGAGCCCGGGTTGGACAGAGACAGAAATACGTACCTATTTAGGAAGTTTTCTATTTAAAAAGGATGAAATCGAAAAATTAGTAAGAGTGCTCTCCGGCGGAGAAAAAGCGAGACTTGCTCTGGCACGAATGTTGGTGGAACCATCCCATTTACTTTTATTGGATGAACCGACGAATCATTTGGACATGGTCTCCCGAAATGTGGTGGAAAAAGCCCTGGTCCAATTCACTGGTTCCATTGTTTGTATTTCCCATGACCGCCACTTCTTGAATAAGGTAACGAATCTGACATGTGAAATCGGTGGCGGTGGCATCCAAATATTTGAAGGGAATTATGACTATTACATGTGGAAAAAAGGCCAGGTCCCTGGTTTGCTACCCCCCTCCAAAAAAGAAACAAGCTCTAAAGAAAAATCCGATTATAAAAAGCGAAAGAAAATCCGGAACAGGTTATCGTGGATAGAAAAACGATTTAAAGCCATTGAAAACAAACTAGATGAACAACGGTCTGTTACCAAGAACCCAAATTATGTGGATGATTATGAAAAACTGCAAACCGCAATGGAAACTATGACTGAGCTAGAGACTGAATATTTGGGATTGATGGAAGAGAAAGAATCTCTTCAGTGAGATTGAATATTCAGTCCTTATAATCATTGATAGCTGGACAGGTACAAATTAAGTTCCGATCTCCAAACGCATTATCTACCCTGCCGACTGAAGGCCAATATTTTTGGTCTTTCAGCCAAGGGGCGGGGTAAGCCGCTTGTTTACGATCATATGGATGTTTCCAGATATCGGAAGAAACATGCATTGCTGTGTGTGGCGCATTTTTCAATGGATTGTCATTTTCGTCTAATTTTTTATTCATTACATCATTGATCTCATTTTTAATGGAGATCAGGGCGTTACAGAAACGATCCAGCTCTGATTTGGATTCACTTTCAGTTGGCTCAATCATAAGTGTCCCCGGAACAGGGAAAGACATTGTCGGCGCATGAAAACCATAATCTATGAGTCTCTTGGCCACATCCTCATCAGAGATACCGGACGCCTTCTTTAAGTCCCGGAGATCAATGATAAATTCGTGGGCATTAAATCCACCTTTACCCCGGTAAAGAATTGGGTAATGCTTTTCAAGTATTTTCGCCATGTAATTGGCATTGAGGATTGCAACTTGTGTGGCTTTCTTAAGACCATATTCACCCATCATAGCCATATATGCCCATGAAATTGGAAGAATACTGCTACTACCGAATGGTGCAGATGAAACAGCGTTAATTGCTTTTTCCCCGCCCGTTTTAATTTGAGAATGTCCAGGTAAAAATTGCGCTAAATGATTTTTACATACAATGGGCCCCATTCCTGGACCACCACCACCATGGGGTATGCAAAATGTTTTGTGAAGGTTGATGTGCATAACGTCACTTCCAAAATCACCTGGTTTACAAAGACCTAACATTGCATTCAGGTTGGCACCATCTAGATATACCTGACCGCCATTGTCATGAATAATTTTACAGATTTCTTTAATTGTATGTTCAAAAACTCCATGTGTGGAGGGATAGGTTAACATGACAGCTGAAAGATTTTCTGAATAAAGTTCAGCTTTTTCTTTTAAATCGTCTTTAGAAATATTTCCATATTTATCGCATTTTATAATTACAACTTTCATACCCACCATAACGGCAGATGCTGGATTTGTTCCATGGGCAGAGGCAGGGATTAAACAAACATTTCTCTGGTTATTTCCATTGGCTAGGTGATAAGCACGAATCAATAGTAGACCTGCATATTCGCCCTGTGCTCCGGAGTTGGGCTGCATTGAAATATCATCAAATCCGGTGGATTTCACTAACCACCCACCCAATTCATTGATGAGTTCCATATATCCTTGTGTTTGATCATTTGGTGCAAATGGATGAATATCTCCAAACTCTGGCCAGGTGACTGATTCCATTGTGGTTGTGGGATTAAGTTTCATAGTACAGGATCCCAACGGAATCATGCTTGTGTTCAGGGTTAAATCCTTTTTTTCCAAGCGATGTAAGTACCGCAACATTTCAGTCTCGGAATGATAGGAATTGAAAACAGAATGTTCCAAAAAAGGTGAAGATCGTTTTAAAGTTTCTGGAATACTAGTTTTTTTTATTTTAATTGGGGGTGCACTAAAAATTGATAAAATAGAAGAAATATTATCTTCGTTTGTTGTCTCATCAATGGAGATTCCAACGGAGCCATCACCAAAGTCCCGGATGTTTACTTCAGCTTTTTTAGCTTTATCTTCCCACGCACTTGCGTTAAATCGAATCGTATCGAAAAAATTTTGATGGATTAATTTGTAACCGGCATTTTTTAAAGATTCAGCTAATATGATTGTAAAAGAATTTATTCTATTTGCAATTTTTCTGAGGCCATTTGGGCCATGGTACACAGCATACATCCCGGCCATGACGGAAAGCAGCACTTGTGCGGTACAAATATTTGAAGTCGCTTTTTCCCGTCGAATGTGTTGTTCTCGTGTTTGTAGCGCCATACGTAGCGCAGGATTCCCATGAGAATCCTTTGACACGCCGATAATTCTTCCAGGAATTTTTCGTCTAAAGTTTTCTGTTGTAGAAAAAAATGCAGCATGTGGACCACCATATCCCATGGGAACACCAAATCGTTGTGAATTCCCAACTGCGGCGTCAGCTCCCATTTCTCCGGGAGATTTTAAAAGAGTTAGCGCTAACAAATCCGTGGCCATACAAATGAAAGATTTATTTTCGTGCGCAGAATTGCATAAAGAAAAGAAATCACGGACAGATCCTTCTGTGTCTGGATATTGAACCAATGCCCCGAATACTGTTTCATCGAAAATAAAATTTTCGTGATTTAATATTTTTAGAATAATCCCTAAAGGTTCTGATCTAGTTTTAAGCACATCAATGGTTTGTGGATGACAAGCGTTAGATACAAGAAACTTATTTTTATCTGTACCATTAGTATAGTTGAAAAACATAATCATAGCTTCGGCAGCTGCAGTCCCTTCATCAAGAAGAGATGAGTTTGCTAAAGGAAGACCTGTTAAGTCTGATACCATTGTCTGAAAATTCAGTAATGCTTCCAATCTTCCCTGTGATATCTCTGCTTGATAAGGTGTGTATGCTGTATACCAACCAGGGTTTTCAAAAACATTTCTTTTAATTACGCTGGGAACGATAGTTCCATAATATCCCATGCCAATATGTGAACGGTATACAAAATTTTTGCATGCTAATTTTTTAAGACGTTTTATAGTATCAGTTTCCGATAGTGGCCTTGGAAGACTCAGTAATGAATCATATCGAATGTTTTCTGGGATAATGGTATTTGTCAAATAATTTAGGGACGTAAATCCAAGCACATTCATCATTGAGCGGATATCTTTTTCTTTTGAACCAATATGTCTGGTTTCAAATAGAGCATCAGGTATTTTAGGTGAGTTCATTAAAGAGCTAATAATAAGATTTTAAGAAATAATTGAGTGTTAAAATTAACAATGGGGGATATCATAATAAACTATGATTGTTTTTAAGATATAAAAAATGATTTAAATTGGCTCGTGAATTTTTATATTATTTAGATTAATTAATAGTAAGAAATAAATTATACATTAGTTTATGGAGAAATTCTACAATTGAAAGTTGCCAATAAGAAGAATTTTTAATTATACGATTTTATATTTCGTGCACCTTTTATCAGGTGCATTTTTTATTTAAATAAAAAAGGAGAATAATGGACTCTATTCATCATTTAAGAGAGCTTCAAAATATAGATGACGATCTTTCAGAAATTCGCAGCCTTCTGGGTGATTTGCCCGTAAAAGTGGAGGAACTGAGATCAAAAGAAGCCATACTAATCGGGGAATTAGAAAAAGGGAAGGATCGTTTAAAACATATAGAAGTAGAATTGAATAAAATAGAATTAGAAATTACCACCTCAAGAGAAAAAATTGATTCCTTAAAAGACCAATTGTTTAAAATGGCTAATAATCGACAATATGATGCTCTTATGGCTGAGATTGATCATTTGAAAGAATCTGTGGATCAAAAGGAAACCAAAGATCTTGAATTAATGGAAGAAAAAAGCCAATTAAAAGCAAAAGTTAAATTACAAGAGGACAGCTTGGATGAGTTAACATCAAATCTATCCAAAAGAATAGATAAACTTGAATCAACTATGGCTGAGTCTGGAGGCAGAAAGAAAGAATTAGAACAAGAAAGAAATAACAGGCGGGGAGAGATCCCCCAATCATTATTAAGCCGCTATGACCGAATTTTGAAAGGGAAAAAAGGGTTGGCCGTTGTTGCGGTGGGAGATAGCGCTTGTGAAGGATGTGGCTCTGCAATTCCACCACAAATTGTATACTCTGTAAAAGAAAAAACCAATTTATATAATTGTGATGTCTGCGGTCGGTTTTTATTTTGGGAGGAAGAACAACCCAAAACAAATAATTGAGTCGGTCGGATAGTTACCCTGATACAACATTGGGGAGGAAAGTCCGAGCACCGCAGGACAAGGTGCCTCATAACAAGAGGAGTCCGCAAGGATATGGAAAGTGCAGCAGAAAATAGACCGCCCCGACCCTTGTGTCGAGGTAAGGGTGAAAAGGAGGTGTAAGAGACCCCCAGTTCTGGTAGCAATATCAGAAGCTTGTAAACCCCACCTGGTGCAAGATCGAATAGGCTTCAAGATGTGGTTCGCGTCATTGTTTTTACAACAGAAGAAGCGGGTAGATTGCGTGACCCCGATGGAAACGCCGGGGCTAGGT
>CAZOUJ010000019.1:0-16285 GCA_964582955.1 uncultured bacterium | reverse complement strand
GGTTTTACAAAGGGTTTCAGATTATTCATCCTGAATGGGATAAGCTTGACAAAGATGAAGATCCAGTAAACACACAGGCAATCATTCCACTCTATCCCCTGACACAAGAGTTGAAGGAATCTGGATTGGAACACCGTCGGCTGAGAAAAGTCATTTCTGGGATACTAGATTCTATCACTGGGATCGAGGATCATTTTCCATCCTGGATGCTAAAGAAATTCAGTTTATTTCCTCTATCGCAGTCATTAAAAGAAATTCATTTTCCATCCAGTGAAGGAGGGCTCAAACAATCGGTGAACAGGTTAAAATTTGATGAACATTTTTTTCTTCAGCTTCTTATGGTGCTGAGAAAAGCCTCTTTTGAGGAAACAGCGTCCCAGCCATTGGGGATTAAGGGAGATAATGTGAAATCTATTTATAACAATCTTGATTTTTCTCTCACATCAGCTCAAAAAAAAGTAATCAAGGAAATTTGTGAAGATTTGAATAAATCAACAGCTATGAATCGCCTTTTACAGGGTGATGTGGGTTCAGGGAAAACAGTTGTAGCGGTTCTTTCCTCTGCAGTAGCGGTTGACAGCGGAGTTCAATGCGCCATCATGGCACCAACAGAAATTCTGGCAGTCCAACATTTTGATTCATTTAAAAAGTTTTCTAAAAAATCGCCCTTGTCCTGTGAATTATTGATTGGAAAAACCCCCAAAAAAGAAAGAACAGACATTTTGAAGAAACTGAAGGAGAAAAACATAGATGTCATTATTGGAACTCATGCACTGATTCAGAAGGATGTACAATTCAAGTTGTTAGGATTAGTTATAGTGGATGAACAACATCGCTTTGGCGTTGTCCAGCGGGGGGACCTTATTGCAAAGGGATATAATCCTCATTTTCTAGCTATGACGGCCACACCTATTCCTAGAACTCTTACAATCACCTATCATGGAGATATGGAGTGTTCTATTTTAGATGAAATGCCAAAACACCGAAAACCTGCCAAGACCCGAGTAGTACAACCGGTGAAACTGGAAAAGGTATATCAATATATGAAATCTGAGATGGATGAGGGAAAACAATGTATGGTTGTCTATCCTCTGGTAGAAGAGACGGAAAAATCTGATCTGAAAGCTGCAGAAGAAGCATTCACAGAGTTGTCTGTTGGAGATTTTTCAGATTTTTCAGTAGGGCTTTTGCATGGACGAATGAAAAAGGATGAGAAAAATGATATAATGAAAAAATTTTCTAAAAACGAGATTAATCTTTTGATTTCTACAACGGTTATTGAGGTAGGTATAGATGTTCCAAATGCCACGGTCATGGTGGTGGAACATGCTGATCGTTTTGGATTAACTCAGCTGCATCAATTAAGAGGGCGTGTAGGCAGGGGCACTGAAAAGAGCGTTTGTGTGTTAGTTCAAAGAAAATTTACAGAGTCCGGGTTAAAGCGCTTGCAGATTATGGAGGAAACCAATGACGGGTTTAAAATTGCAGATGAAGATCTACTAATGCGGGGTCCGGGCGCATTTTTTTCATCAAAACAAAGTGGGTTTTTAAAATATAGAATAGCAGACCTGGTTCGAGATAAGGCCATTATCAGGGAGGCAAGAAAGGCCGCTTTTGATCTTATTGGAAAAGATCCCCATTTGCGTAAACCAGAACATGAAGGGGTTCGAAATAAATTCATTCAGGAGTATCGATCCCTAATGAAAGATATAAAGATTAACTGAGTTATTTTTTTCAGAATTATTCGAATCGTAAAGACTCGATCGGATCCAGCTGAGCCGCCCTCCAGGCTGGATATATACCAAAGCCAATCCCGATTATTGAACAGACAACTAGTCCAATAATGGTCCAGTCAATAGGAATAACAGCTGGAATATTAAAAATAACGGATACGATGTTACCACCAGCAACACCTAGGAATATTCCGGCTATACCACCGAACTCACTTAAAAATATAGCCTCCATAAGAAACTGGGTCAGTATATCCTTTTTTGTTGCACCTATTGCCTTACGAATACCGATTTCTTTAATTCGCTCGGTGACCGAGACCAGCATAATGTTCATTATACCTATACCTGCCACAACAAGAGCGATAACGCTTACACATAGTGCAAACAATTTGATTCCGCGGGTAAACCCGGAGAATTGTTCTATCATTTCCGTGTTTGTTACTATTTCAAAATCATTTTCCTGCCCTGGCAAGACTTTTCTAATTGACCTCAAATGACCGACCACCTCATCCATCGTTTTATTGTAAAGTTCTTCGGAAGGAGATTCAACGTGAATTCTTAGGCTGCTCCAATTGTTTGAGAATTTTTCTAGAAAAGTAGAAATAGGAATGACGATAAAGTTGTCCTTGCTTTCCCCGAATGCTTCTCCCTGCCTCTCAGTGACCCCAATTACAAAATAATCAAGACCATTGACCTTAATTTTTTTATCTAGGGGATCTTCAAAAGGAAATAATCGGTCTACGATATCCATGCCAAGGATACAGACATTTCTGGAATAATGAACATCGTCGGGAATAAAGTTTCTGCCATCAGCGAGAAAGGTGTTATAAAATCTAATGGTACCATCATCACCACCAGCAAGCTGAACGGAATTTTTAACTTCCTTATTCCTGTATTTTATATTTCGGACCATTGTCAAATCAGCGGCACTGACTAATAGGGGCAAACTTGATTTTCCCTTGAGTTTTTTATACTGGTCTATGGTAATATTCTTTCTGTTCCGATATTTCCTATCGCCATGCCTACCAAAATTTATTTCAGGATATTTCTGTACAACAAAAGTATTGGCTGCAAACACATTCAGACCTGATTCAACAGAAGATTCAAGGGTTCGAATAGCTGTCATGACACCAATCACAGAGAAAACCCCTATACTGATACCCAGAAGAGTAAGTGTAGACCGCAACTTGTTCTTTCGAATAGCATCGATGGCCATCCAAAAACTTTCTTTTAACACATTTTTTAAATTTCTTACACCCATTTTTTATTCATACCTGAGAGAGTCGATAGGATCAAGGTTAGCAGCGCGGTACGATGGGATCATACCAGAGATAACTCCAACAATCATACTGAGTATTACTGCGGATATTGATAGACCTAGGGGGAGCGTAGATGGAAATATTTTATTGATGAAAATACTGCTGATATAAGCAAAAAACAGCCCAATCAATCCTGCAATGAGACATATGGTCACGGCTTCCATTAAAAATTGGCCCATTATCATACCCTTGGTTGCACCGATAGCTTTTCGTACGCCAATTTCTCGGGTTCGCTCCGTAACTGAAACAAACATGATATTCATGATCCCAATCCCTCCCACTACCAGGGATAAGAGTGTTATAAAAACTCCAGTTCCGCCAATAGCCATCTTTAGGGTATTATATTGTTTTTCAAAAATTTTTGTTTGGTTAATTGCGAAATCGTTTTTTTCATTGGGTTTTAATCCCCGAATATGCCGCATCACAGATGAAATTTCATCTATACTCTCTTCCACTCTGTTCTGCGGGACCTTTACACTAAGTCTCATCCATCCCCGTCTGGAAAAAATTCGTTTATAAGCGCCAGAAGGCAAAATAGCCTGTTTGTCAACACTGAACAAGCCCAAAAACTTACCCTGTTTTTCAAGGACACCTATGACTCTGAATTTAACGTCGTCAATTTTTATATATTGTCCTATAGGATCTTGATCACCAAAAAAAGACTTCTTAATCCCATCTCCAATCACTGTGACCCTTGAACCCGATCGATCTTCACTTCGAGTAAAAAATCTACCTTGTGCGATATTAGTACTGATGGTTTCCATATATTCTTCATTGGTTCCAAAGATCTCTGTTCGAGTTTCTTTTTCTGCATAAGCGAGAGATGCCCCTCGCTGCATCACGGGAGCTACCGCTAATGCATATTCTGATCTTTCCCTGATTTTTTCAACATAGTCTGGGAGCATCCGCGGCCTGTTTTTAACCTCCCACCATTCCATATCACTAAACCATTCATAACGACTAATATGTAGGATGTCCTTACCCAGCCAGGACATACTGGTCTCAAATGATTTGTCCAGTCCGGAAATAAGAGTTCCCATTAGCGTAACCGACAGTACGCCGATAATTATTCCCAAGGCAGTGAGCACAGACCGTGTCTTATTTGCAAAAACGGCAGATAACGATATTCTGAAATTCTCAACAAAAAGGGCAAACATTAATAATCTCGGCCGGTATCTTCGGTAATTTTACCGTCAAACAATCGAATCGTACGGTGAGCGTGTTTTGCAATACTATCCTCGTGGGTCACCAAAATAATGGTATTCCCTTTCTTATGAAGCAGATCAAAAACTCCCATAATCTCCTGACCACTTTTTGAATCAAGATTGCCCGTTGGTTCATCTGCAAGAAGGATGGATGGATTATTTACTAAAGCTCTAGCTATAGCAACTCGTTGGCGCTGTCCACCTGATAATTCATTTGGCTTATGATGCATTCGATCGGTCAACCCTACACTTTCAAGAGCATCGGATGCCATCTTCATCCTTTCATCCTTTCGAATATTTGCATAAACCAGAGGAATTTCTACATTATGGTGTGCAGTTGCTTTTGGCAGTAGGTTAAAGGTTTGAAACACAAATCCAATCTTGCGGTTTCGGATGGATGCAAGCTGAGCATCATCCATTACCTGAACCATTTCCCCTTCAAATTCATAAACACCGTCCGTAGGAGTATCCAGACACCCAATCATATTCATTAGTGTCGATTTTCCTGATCCAGAGGGGCCCATAATGGCTAAATATTCATTCTTCCTAATTTCCAGGTCTATGCCATCCAATGCCCGAACTTCCTCACCGCCTACATGATATATTTTATAAATATCTTTAAGTGAAATAAGAGTCAAAACTGAGTCAAGAAGGTTTGTTAGTCTCCGACCCCATCTTTAATCCCTTAATGATTTTTGTCAGAAATTTCATTATATTTTCTTGGTTTATTCTTAACGGAAACAAGGGTACCATGGTGCAATTCTTTACTTAAAACCCTGTATCCGCCGGTAACAATCGTTTCATTTATTGAGACCCCTTCCTTTACTGAATAATGGTTCTCGCTGGAGACACCAACAGTAACAGGTCTTACTAAAGCATATTTTTCCCCTTCTGGAGCGGTCTCTCCATCAAACTCGTCTTTTAAAATAAATACAACGTCAATTGTCTTCTTTTTTGTTACGAAACTATTATTTTCTTTTTCATCATCATCGTCTCTGTTTTTCTTACCATACTTTTTATCATTTCCTATCTCACTATAGTTTTCCGATCTAGAGGTCAGGGACTGGATAGGAATTGATATTGTATTTTTAATAGTTTCAGAGATGATATTGACTGTACTGCTCATGCCGGGCCTTATTTTATCTGGGGGATCAATCATTCTTACTTTCACTTTAAAATTAGTGACCTGTTGCTGACTACCCATGTTTAATGATTGTGCTGTGTGGGCTATTTCACTGACAACTCCATAAAATACTGTATCCGGTAAGGCATCAATCTCAATTTCAGAGGTATCACCTATATCAATATTTACCACATCATTTTCATTTACATCCACCTCAACTTCCATTCTACTAAGATCAGCAACAGTCATGAGGACTCCCGGATTAAACATCCCGCCCACAGCCATTTCTCCCACCTCCTTTGTTAAGCTCGTAACAATACCATACTTTGGAGCCATTAATCGAGTCTTGGAAAGTTCATCTTCAGCAGATAATAAATTTGCTTTTGCTTGTTCTGACTGGCTAACAGCCATTTGGTAGGATGCTTCAATTTGTTCTAGTTCTTGTTCGGAAATCAATTTTTGAGAAAAAAGCGTTTTTGTGCGGTTTAGCTGGGAGTGGACCTTCAGGAGATTTGCTTCTGAAGATTTAACTTGAGATAAAGCTTGATTGTATCGTGGGCGGTATTGTTTTTCATCAATGCTGATTAAGTGCTGACCGGGATGAACGGTATCACCCTCTAAAACTGTAATCTCCGTAATCCAGCCTGTGATTGTGGATGTAATTTGAACTTCTTGCTCTGGTTGTATCCTGCCGCTTGCATTCACTTTGTGTATAATGTCTGTCCGTTTCACTGTTTCAGTTTCCACGATGATTGCTTCATCCCTTGAACGACTGAGAAATCCTGCTATTATAAGAACAATTAAAACTAGGGGTATCCATACCTTTTTTTTCTTCAAAACTGATAGCATAATGTTTCCTTATTTCATTCCAAAATCTGTGTTTAGTTCACCCGTTAATGCCTTCAGAGAAGTTGCTGATATCCAAAAATCAAATTTCATGTTTACCCATGTCGTCTTGGCTAGATTTAGAGATACCTGTGCATCAAGTACTTCTAAAATGGTTGCGGCTCCCAAAGAATATTTTTCCTGAACAAGGATTAAATCCTCCTGAGCAGATTCTACAACTTGAGAATGAATTGGCAGGATGTCCGAATATTGATTTAGAATTTCCAATAGGTCAAGGGCTCGAACATTGAGGTTTTCTTTTAAGGAGGTATAATCATCCGTTGTCTGGTTCCACTCAATTCTTTTCTGTTCTATTTGTGAAGACAAACTGTTTCCCGTGTAGAGAGGAATGGACACGGCAATATTTACTCCAAGATTCCAATCCTCTTTAAGGTTATCCATCCACTCCTGCGAATTTTCACCCATGACGGAGTAATTCAGTCCTGCATCTATATGGGGAAGTTTTCTTCCTCTGGTGATCATATAATTAAGTTTTGCCGATTGTATTTGAGATTGCTGACTTAGAAGATCAGGATTTTTTTCTTCAATTATAATTAATATTTTTTCTTTTTCTGGTAATTGATATGTTAGGATGTCTTTTGTGAAATGCATGAATTGTTCCCTACCATCGGCAATACCCATGGTATGGAAGAAATTTCGTCTTGCGCTACGAAGAGCCTGATCAGAGCGAAGGAATTCCGATTGAGCCTGCCCCCTGGTTACTTTCCCTTTCAGGAGATCCGTTTTTTTTACTGCTCCCAGGCTAAATTTAGTTTTCACCAGATCCAATTGCTTTTCTGATAAAGACAGATTTTGGCCTGCGACTCCCTTCAATTCATTCGCCTTTAAGAATTCAAAATAGCCATGGATTATATCCCGAATAATCCTTAATCGGGCTGATTGATAACTGAATCTGGCCATTTGGAAAAGTGATTTTGCTTGTTTTACTTGATTTATAGTTTGTCCGCCATCGTATACTTTTTGAGTGACTGAAATACCGACGGACATATTTTGGGAGTGGGTAAAGGAGGAGGTATCCGCTAGGTAATTCTCAAAATTCATAGCAATGGTATTTCTTTCCGGGAAGTATGTACGATTCAGATTTCCAGAAAAACCAACTGATGGTAACAGATTGCTAAATGAAGTTTTTACGGATTGTTCAGCGGAAGATTTCCCGGATAATGATGATCTTAAGGTGCTCTTATTATTGAGCCCAATCTGGATACAATCTTCCAAGGATAATGTCTGAGAATATGCAAAAGTGAGAAGGAAAATGAATAAAAATAAAGGTTTCATGAGAAATGTGTATGACTAATTATCAATCTAATTCAGAGTATAAAGTTCCTGAGAATATTAATGCGATGACAGATGGAGGAAAAGAAAATAAAGATTAAATAAATGTTTTTTTATTTTTCAGAAGGAATTCTTTTGCATCAGCATAGTTGTTTTCTATGTCCCCGTTCAGTATTGCTTCCTCAATAGCTGATTTAATCTCACCAACCATTTTACCAGGCTTTATCTCAAATATTACCATGATTTCATCGCCCCTAATAGGTGATTGAAAGGCTAGCATTTCATCCAGTTCTTTCACGTTTTTCATTCGTTCTTCTACCCGTTCAAAATTTCCCATGTATTTTTTTACAAGCCGTGGGTTTTTTGTTGTGATGTCTGCCCTGCAGAGGATCATCAATTCGTGGATTTCCTCTCCTGCCAAAACCATTAAACGACGGACGGCAGAATCAGTAACTCCATCCTTGGCAAGAGCAATGGGGCGTAAATGAAGCGCAGTCATTTTCTGGAGATACGTGTTTAACTCATTGGAAAGTTTCATTCGCTTGGCGACCTTACCAACCATTTTAGATCCGAAAAAATCATGCCCGTAAAATGTGTATCCTTTTTTTTCATGAATGCGCCGGGTATTTGGTTTAGCAATATCATGTACCAATGCAGCAAATCTCACCCTCATTTCTTCGGTTAATTCGGCGGCATTGTCTACCACCTGAAGTGTGTGAGCGAAAATATCCTTGTGATGCCATTCGCTGGATTGTTCTAAGCCCCACATGGCATCAATTTCAGGAAATACATGTTTCATTAATCCGGTGTGCTGAAGCAGTTTGAGACCGATTGATGGTTTAGGAGTGGATAAGATTTTTAGAAATTCAGCTGTTATCCTTTCCCATGATACGATTTTGATTCGCTCTGCCTGACGGTTCATAGATTCTTTTATTTTTGGATCTACCCGCATATCCAGTTTAGCAGAAAAATATGCGGCTCTCATCATCCGCAGAGGATCATCGGAAAATGTCTTGTCCGGATCAAGGGGCGTGACCAAATGTTTTGTCTGAAGATCGATGATGCCCTTAAAGGGATCTGACAGATCGCCAAAGCGTTTCGGATGCAGATCAATCGCCATGGCATTAATAGTAAAATCTCTTCGAAGCAGGTCTCCTTTTAAATCTGTGTATTGAATCTTATTAGGTTTTCGGGAAAAGTTATCGTAGGATTCTGTCCGGGCGGAAGCAACCTCAAGCGGAATTTTTTTATAGGGAATCCGTGCGGTTGAAAACCGCTGAAATGGAACAATATTATCTACTTTCAATACGTCAGCAAGCGAACGGGCAAATTTGATACCATTACCAACTACCATAAAATCAATTTCCTTTATATCCCTTCCCAAAAAGAGATCTCGAACATACCCTCCTACTGCATAAACCTCCTGTTTATGCTTGGCACCCAATTCTCCGGCTAGGTGTAATACATCAGAACCAATGTTATTTTCTTCAATTAAATGTCGGATATTTGCCATGGGTAAAATTAACCTGATGTGTCTATTCTTTTTAGCAGGAAAAATAAATTTGTTATAATTGTCTTTTCTTTAAAGATGAAGATGGATTTAGTTTTGTCCTGTTTTTACTCCAGCCAAAATCAGTGATTTTTTCCAACTCGCTAATTTTACTTTTCTATGATCAGCAGTCATTTTCGGAGAAAATATTTCCTTAGGAGAATGTTGAATTTCAGGGAATTCACTAAATTGTTTTCTAAACAAAAGTCGAAATACCCCTAATGCTGTTTTATCTTTTATTTTTGAACGTTTTATTGGAATATCTAATAAGTCTGCCATAAACTGAAGCAATGGTTTTCTGGCACCGCCGCCACCTGAATAAATTGATGTAATCTCAAAACCATCTTTTATAAGAGTTTGCATAATATCATGAAAGAAAAATCCTATGGATTCCATTCCAGCTCTAATTATTTCATTATCCGTTGCATTATTCAAATTATAGAATACTGTTTTTTTTGGCTGAGCCCAGTACGGTGATGCAATTCCGGTAATATCAGGGACAAGAACTCCTCTGGTTTTTGTTTTTTCACATCGCTCATCCCATTTCATTTGTTTATGGGGAATATTCAAATGGTCTTCCAACCAGTAAAACAATGAATTGCAAGTATTAATGGTTCCTTCCACCAGAAAATAATGTTTAGAATTTGAAGACCATAGTAAATTTGACAAAAGTCCATTTATATGAACATGATGGTTGTCTGCGTAGTACTGAACAGAGCCTGATGTCCCTAGATTAATTGACACTATTCCGGGACTTGAAAAGCCCTGCCCCATCAATGCTGATTGCTGATCTCCTATGATACAAAGGAGCGGAATGTTTTTTCCATCTATTTTAATTTTTCCAAAATTGTGGAGTGTGGGTACCAGCGGTGGAAGACAAGATAAATTCACATTGAATAATTCACATAATGTATCATCCCAATTCAAAGAATCAAGGGAAAATAATTGAGATCTTCCTGCGATGGAATGATCTACTACGGCAGTTCCGGATAATACATGGCTTAAATATGAACTTAGGGGCCCAAAAAAGGTTTCCCCTGATTTAAGTTTTTTCACAAGTTCAGGATATTCTTTGATGAAGTGAATATATTTCAATGCACCAAAATGACCGCTAAGCGGAACCCCTGTTTTCCCGTAAATTAGTTCTTGATATTCTTTGAATTTATCAATTAGGTAATGTGCCCTGTTGTCCTGCCAACTCAAGGCCGGTGTTAAAGGTTGGATGGATTTCTTATCCCAGAACAAAAAGGTTGATCTCTGTACGGCCAGTCCCGCAGATAGAATCACACCATTATTTTCTTTCACCCAATTTACGGCAGAGGTGAATAATAAATTCACCACATCAGCAATTATTTGAGCATCACACTCAACATAAAGCGGTTTAGGGAAATCCAGAGAGTGCTTATTTTTTTCACTGAAACATACTTCACCTTTTTCATTGAAAATAAAAGACTTAGTTCCACTCGTTCCCTGATCAATAATTAGAAAATAACGTTCCATTCTTCACTTGAAATTCTGAATATCACTTTTAAAAAATCCGATCAATCCTGTAAGTGTTCCCCCAATACCAAATACAAAGAACACAATATGAATGGAGATAACTTCTGCCATCATTCCCACCAAAGCCGTTGAAATTGCTGTCATACCTGAAACAGCTAAATGAACCATTGCAAATAGTCTGCCATGGTATCTATTGGGGGTATATTTTTGGAGGATTGTTGTTCGGGAAACTGTAATAATTGGAATCCCCATTCCGTGAAATATGATAATGCACAGTGCCATTGGAACTGATTGCACCCAAAAGAAAAGAGCATAGGTCAATCCATCCCAGAGCATCCCCAGTAGTAGTAGAAATCCATTTTTGAAGTGTTTGGAAAAACGGTACATAAAAAATGTACCTGTTAACATTCCCAAAGCCATACCAGCTTCCACAAAAGCAAAGTCGGATACAGAGCCATGCAAGTAATGTTTGATTATGATAGGCATACCTACGATGGCAGGACCCATAATGAAAATATTGTTAATTATTGTCAGTATAATAAGAAGTCCAATTGAGCTGTTTGTTTTAAGGTAATTAAAACCGGACTTCAGCTCCTGTAATCGAGAACCACTAACTGATTCTTTGAATTTATCAGTATAACGGATTGTCAGCAGTACTATTGCAGCAAGTAAGAAAGAAAATGCATCCCAAACAAACAGAATTTCAATTGACATTATGTTTAACAGAATGCCTGCTATTACTGGACCTGTAAAATAGGCAAATTGCCCGCTAGTAGCTATCAGTGAATTTATTTTTACTAATTTATCTTTGGGAAAGATCTCTGGTAAAAAGGCGTTTATTGCTGGTGGGAACAAAGAACCAAAAGCAGCACGAAGAAAAGCTAGGATTCCAATGATTAGTCCCGTTTTAATATCTATGAATAGAAGCATTGGAATAATTGCAACTACAGCTGCCTGAGAGAAATTTGAAATAAGCATTAACTTCATTCTGTTATATTGGTCTACCAATACACCGGCGAAGACCCCAAAAATGATAGCTGGTAAATAAGCACTCATAGCGACCAAACCAGTTGCAAAGGGGGATTCAGTTATATCCAGAATTATCCAAACTAGAGCTAACTGATATACAGCATCACCGGTTGCCGAAATTGTTTGAGCTGTCCAGAGTTTTAATATATTATGTTTGATTTGGGAACGAATGATAAAAATCGAGAATCAAATATTATTTATAAGGGGCTAACCTATTTTGAAAAAGATTTATCGATCGGAATGTTGAGTTTAAACCTGTAATGTATAAGGAGTGAATTTATTACCTAAAAGACTTTTCCCCATGTAGAAATCCTCTTTAATTTTCGAAACAATTTTGGAGTAAATAAATGACATATATAATAGCTGAACCATGTGTTAGCACCTGTGATACTGCCTGTGTTGAAGTATGCCCCGTAGATTGTATCCATGGTCCAGAAGACAAAACCGGAGCGGGAGCAGAGGCAAAGGAACCGGGGTTTGATCCTGAAGGAAAACAATTATACATTGATCCGGAGGAGTGTATTGACTGTGGTGCATGTGAACCGGAGTGTCCTGTTGAAGCAATATTTGAAGAGAGTGAAGTTCCGGAAGAATGGGACAAATATATTAAGATCAATTACGAGTGGTTTGGCCAAGAATACACAGGTTAATTATTTTTCACCACTAAATATTAAACGGCTTTATTAAAAAGCCGTTTTTTTCTTTATCTAATTTCTCAATGACAAAAGACCAAGTTTTAAAGATCTTATCTCAAATTAATTATCCGGGATTTAGCCGTGATATTGTATCATTTGGGCTGATTGATGATATTTCAGTGAGCGATGAAAATGTTCGGATCACATTGAAACTTTCCGCTGAAAAATCCAAACAAGAAGAAATGCAAAAGAGGGTTCGTGATGAATTAGAATCACTTGGGGAATTTAAGAGTGTGGATGTTGTGATGACTGGAGCAGCTCAGCCAATGGACAACATCGCTCAGCCTATGAAACCGGAAAAGGTGAAGAACATCATTGCAGTTGCCAGCGGGAAAGGTGGTGTTGGTAAATCTACAGTGGCAGCTAATATCGCTTGTTCATTTTCCCAGAAAGGATATAAGGTTGGACTTCTGGACCTTGATATTTATGGCCCGTCTTTACCAATTATTCTGGGAATAAATGAATCCCCTCAACTCACACAGGAAAAAAAACTAATTCCTTTGGATTGGAATGGATTAAAAGTCCTTAGTTTTGGATTTATTAGTGGTAACGATTCTCCCACAATCTGGCGTGGCCCTCTGGTTGCACGGATGACTGAGCAGTTTTTCCGTGATGTTTTATGGGGAGATTTAGATTATCTTATCCTGGATCTCCCACCAGGGACTGGAGATGTTCAGCTAACGCTTACACAAAAAATTCAGATTAGCGGAGCAATTATTGTGACAACACCACAGGATATTGCACTTTCAGATGTAAGAAAAGGTGCGGACATGTTCCGTAAAGTCAATACTCCGGTTTTGGGTGTGGTTGAAAATATGTCCGGATTAACTTTACAGGGGACTGTATATGATTCAGAAAATAATCCCTTGCAAAACGGTACAGTAAAAATGGTTAATCAAGGCAATCCCCAGATAAATATAGATGAACAAGGAGCATTTACTTTAACCATTGACCTGTTCAAAAAAGGGGGAGGAGAGAGAGAAAGCCAGCGTCTTGGAGTACCATTGTTGGGCAAAATACCTCTGTCCAAAACTATCATGGACTCAACAGATGCAGGGATACCAATCACATTCAGTATGCCTGATTCTTTTGATTCAAAAATATTTTCCAATATTGTTTCACAAATTGAAAATAAACTTGTATCTTAAATGATAAATACTGTTTAGCGAAATTGTAATGATTATTAAAATTGAATATTTGTTGAATAATGGAAATGATTTTTTTAAAGGGAACAGATTATCCTAATAGACATAGAAGAGGTAATATTTCAATAAATAATTCCCAATTTTATATGAGATGAGTCTAACCAGATTAAGAAAAAGTATTCTAAATCAAAAAAATATACCTGAGCATATTGCAATCATTATGGATGGAAATGGTCGCTGGGCAAAAGAGCGTTCAATGTCTCGGTTATATGGTCATCATGAGGGGATAAATTCAGTTCGGGAAATTACCCGTGTATGCGGCGAAATTAGAGTGAAACATCTAACTTTATATACATTTTCTACTGAAAATTGGGGGAGGCCAAAAAGGGAAGTATCCGCGCTAATGAAGTTATTACTTCACACTATCCGGGATGAAATTAAAAATCTTCATGAAAACCGGGTAAAGTTGACAACAATAGGAGCTATAAGTGCTCTTCCGAAATCAGCACGTGAAAATATTCAGAAAGGAATAAAATTAACTGAGAACAATGATGGGCTGAATCTTATTTTAGCCCTGAATTATGGAGCGAGACAGGAATTAATCCGAGCTGTTAAAAAAATATGCGATCGAATTGGTTCAAGTGATTTTGATTTGGGACATATTACTGAACAAACCATTTCTGAAAATTTATATACAAGTACGATTAAGGATCCTGATTTACTAATTAGAACTGGAGGGGAAAGACGAATTAGTAATTTTCTGTTGTGGCAATTGGCTTATTCAGAATTGTATATGACCGATATATATTGGCCATCATTCAGGGAAGAGCAACTTTTAACAGCTATTCAGGATTTTCAAAAAAGAGAACGGCGATTTGGCAAAACAAGTAAACAGGTGGAACCTTCATGAGGAAAATATTTTATAGGCTTCTTCTGCTACTTTATTTCTTCTATGCATTTGGACATGCTCAATCTACAATAAAGATTCTTGATGTAGAAATTGAGGGGAATGTTGTTACCACAGATAGGATGATTCGATATACTGCTGCGTTAAAAATTGGGAATGAAATTAATCCGGGAGATTTCTCCAAAGCGGTTAAACGATTATGGAGATTAGGAATGTTTTCAGATATTCAAATTAGGCTTGATGAAGAGACGGATGAGGGGATTAAAATAACAATTATTGTTGAAGAATCCCCAATTCTTGGAAAAATTTCCTTTAAAGGTAATAAGAAAATTAAAGATTCTCAGTTGGAAGAAAAATTAATGCTTGTCTCTGGGCAGCGGCTTAGACTAAATACTATTCATGAAAAAATCCAAGAATTAAAAACAATATATGCAGAGGAAGGATTTTTGTTGGTAGAAATAGAAAGTGAATTATCTAAAGCAGAAAATGTTCGATCAAATGATCCAAAAATCCTAAAGATAACAAAAGATTTAACATTTAATATAAAAGAGGCCAAAAAAATAAAAATCAGTGCTATTAAATTTGATGGGAATAAATCTTTTTCTGACTTGAGACTCAGAAGAGTGGTAAAAAATACAAAACAACAAAGATGGTATTTGTTCTGGCGTTCTCATTTTGATATAGAAAAATTTGAAGAAGATATTGAATCTCTTACTGCATTTTACAAAAATAGGGGATACCGGGATTTCATGTTTCTTTCAGATTCCATAGAGTACAGTAGTGATAAGAAAAAAATGAGTGTTTATATTAAAATTTCAGAGGGAGAAAAATATAAATTCAGAGATTTCACTTGGGAAGGAAACACTTTATATGATGAAGAAACTCTGGGACGTGCATTGGGACTGAAAAGCGGTGACACATATAAAGAAGAAGATTTCAATAAAGCCGTTTATGAACGGATGCAAAGTCTTTACATGGACAGAGGATATATCTATAGCCAAATTGAACCTTTGGTAACACCTGTTGGGAGGGACTCACTGGATGTTCATTTTCGAATATCGGAAAATCACAAAGTCTTTGTGAGAAATATTATGATTGGCGGTAACACCAAAACAAGAGAAAACGTGATTAGACGTGAACTAAGAATTTTCCCTGGGGATGTGTTTAGCAGGGAAAAATTAATTCGCAGCCAACAGGCAGCTTGGATGCTAAATTATTTTTCAAATGTAGTTCCGGATGTAGTACGAGTGGATGAAGATCAAGTGGATTTAGATATATTAGTTGAAGAAAAATCTGCAGACCGAGCCAATGCTAATATCGGTTTTACAGGTGAATATGGGATGACCGGAGGGGGAGGCCTTGAGTTCAATAATTTCAGAGGTATGGGTCAGCGATTAATGTTCAGTTTCAATACAGGTACCAATTATTCAATTTATACTACCAGCACTCCTTCCAAATACCGATCTGTAAACCTGAGTTTTACTGATCCCATGGTGTACGACACACCCAACTTAATTGGCTTTTCGATTTATTATTCATTCCGAGGTGCATCAACAAATTATTATTTTCCACTGGATTTTACTGCAAAAGGTGGGTCTGTTACATGGGGAAGGCGTTTTCGCTGGCCTGATGATTACTTTAGAGGGAACTGGGCCTTACGGGGCGTTGAAAAAGAATATAGCGGGGACCAGGTGGACCTTGATCGTTATGTAAAAGGATTAAATGTTTCCAGAGGAATAAATCTGACACAAATGATAAGTAGGGACAGCAGGAATCGGCCGGAGTTCCCCACATTGGGGTCCCTGTTTTTATTGGAGACCACACTGTCCGGGGGCCTTTTAGGTGGGAACGAAGACTTTCATAAACATGTTTTGAAGTTAGAGTGGTATACACCTACATTCTGGA
>CAZOUJ010000018.1:16730-17157 GCA_964582955.1 uncultured bacterium | reverse complement strand
TAACACACTTCATAATGATTGGTAATGAAAATATAAACATGATACTGGACGCAGCCAGATTTGCAAGGAGAACCCCTAAAATACCCATTTTGAGGACCACTACAAAAAAGATGTTAAATCCCATCGTGGACAGAACGTTTATTAAATTAAAAGCAATAAACGATACTGGTTTCTCTTCTGTACGAAGCAGCAATACCGGCAGATTCCAAAGTGCATCCAGCAGTAACACCCCTGATAGCACAGCAATCCATCCGGGTTGGTCCACACCTAAAACGATTTTTGCAATAATATTTCTTGAAAAGAAAATTATACAGGAAAAAACTACACCGCTAATTATCTGTAAACCATATATCGTAGAAATATATTCGCCCCTTTCCTGGCCTTCTTTTTGTACCGCATATTTCATGAGAGCTGAATCCATGCCATA
>CAZOUJ010000018.1:0-16720 GCA_964582955.1 uncultured bacterium | reverse complement strand
AATTAAGGAGAATCCCATAAAAGCATAGGCTAGGGAAACCACCCCGTACTCTTCTGGTGTAAATATATGCGTGTAAAGCGGGAGAAGAAAAAATGTGATCAAACGGGTTAGAATGTGCCCGAACCCATAAATCAGCGATTGTTTCCCGAGTGTGTGAATAGACATCTATTCCGTCAGATTTAGTACTAGGGTATCCCGAAATATTCCGCTGGCACCAAAATTTTCCTTAAAACGAGCTAACCCAAAATTAGGTTCTCCATTTTCTGTAAATATACCGAAATCAAACACCTTTTTCTCATTTTGAATAGCTTCTTCAAAAATTTTGTAAAACAATAAATTTAATGCTCGTTTCTCCTGAAAAGTCTCATCATGTGAAATGTAAAATGCCAGCTGTATCCGTTTGTTCAAAAGAAAACTCACTACTCCTGCTATCATTTTATCCTTAAGAAATGCACCGTGCAAAAGTATCTTGTTTGGAAAAATTGCCTGCAGTAATTCTAACTCTTTTAGGCTGTGAGTAGGTGAAACACCATGCCGCTTGGATAAATTGTTTTTTAAAATTCCATAAAATGTTTCAAATTTTGTTGATTGCCTGATCTGTACACCCTCTTTCTCTGCTTTTCTAACGGCCTGACGGTGGGAAGACTTAAATCCTTTCATTTTCTCTTCAATTGTGCCTGATAATAACATCATACTGGAGACCTCCCGCTTTAAATAAGTAAAACCAATTTTTAGCAATGCAAATTCCATATAGTTTGACGTTGGTTCACTGTAATAACTGGGAGGAAGCGTAATCTTGATTCCTGAAAAATTTTTATCCTGGGCATACTTCACTAGTGAAGCAACTAAATCAAAAGATTCTTTTAATGAAGAAGACGTCTCTGTAACAAAACCACCGATCGTTGCTCCTGGGTGAGAGTGAAGAATGTTTCCATTTTTTTCATTGACACTTGCTGCAGAAAAAATAGCGAGTCGTTTCTCTTTTTTTTGAAAATACAGGCTGTGGTCTCGAAAGCGGTCCTGCGGATGATAGCTCAAAAACGTGCGGGTATGAAACATAGTTCCATTGTATGACCCATCTACAAACTCATCCCATTTAATAGAATCAGACTCCTCGAACCTGTAAACTTCTATTTTGCTGTTCATGCTGTCAGAAAATTAAGGGCTGTGGTTTTTTTGCACAATTAAGTTTATAATGAGTATTGTCTAGTGTTGTTCCTCGTTTTAATTTGAATAAAATCATGCGAAACGAAAGTGTCTGATTCATCCATAGCTACTATAACCGGCAGAGAAATCCTGGACTCTAGAGGAAACCCTACAGTTGAGGTCGATGTGTTATTAGCGGATGGTTCCCACGGAAGAGCAGCCGTACCATCTGGTGCTTCAACCGGTAAACATGAGGCAGTGGAACTTCGGGATAGTGATACAGATAGATATATGGGAAAGGGTGTTCTTAAGGCAATTCAAAATGTGAATGGTATTTTACAAGAGTCAGTAAAAGGGGGAAATGCCACTGATCAGGAGTACATTGACAAACAATTAATTGAAGCAGATGGGACCCTAAACAAAAATATCCTTGGAGCAAACGCAATTCTTGGTGTGTCCATGGCAGTGTGTCGAGCAGCAGCAATCCATGAGAAAAAGCCTCTGTGGAAATACCTTAATCCCGGAAACTCACTATTGCCGGCACCCATGATGAATATTTTGAATGGGGGGAGCCACGCAGATAATAACGTGGATATTCAGGAATTTATGGTTTATCCATTAGGTGCAGATTCTTTCAATGACGGATTAAGAACAGGAACGGAAATTTTTCACCATCTAAAAAGTGTTCTCAAATCAAGAGGACAAAACACTTCAGTGGGAGATGAGGGTGGCTTTGCTCCTAACCTCAGATCCAATGAAGAGGCTATTGAGGTCATTTTAGAAGCCATTTATAATGCAGGGTATAAAATTGGACAGAATATTTTTCTAGCTCTCGATGCAGCAGCAAGTGAATTTTACAAAGATGGAATTTATCATTTATCATCCGAAAATCTCGCTTTATCAGCAGAAGAAATGGTAGAATATTGGCAAACCCTAGTGGGAAAATATCCCATTGTTTCCATTGAGGATGGACTGGATGAGAGTGACTGGGATGGATGGACCCATCTAAATAAAACATTGGGCAACACCATACAAATTGTGGGTGATGATTTAACGGTAACAAATACAAACCGTCTTCAGCGTGCTGTAGATAATCGGTCAATCAATGCTATATTAATTAAATTAAATCAGATTGGCACTGTAACTGAAACAATACAGGCAGTAGAGCTAGCAAGAAAAAACAAATTTGCGGTGATTGTTTCACATCGGTCCGGAGAAACAGAAGATTCATTCATCGCTGATTTTTCTGTTGCCATGGGAATGGGACAAATCAAAACTGGCTCAGCGTCAAGGACAGACCGGTTATGTAAATACAATCAATTGTTAAGGATCGAAGAACAATTAGGAAGCAGGGCAACCTACCCAGATAAAACCGTTTTGGGACAGTCATGAGACGAATTAAAAAACGGAAGAAAAATCCCGGAACTCTTCGCTACAGACAGAAAACTGCAGCTGAAAAAAAACGGATATTAAGAGGGGTTGTTTTACTGGTTAGCGTTATACTGGTCATTATATTTTTCTTTGGTGACCATGGTATTTATCAACTAATAAAAATCAACTCGGAACGAAAAAAAACACAAATACTTATTGCCGAATTACGTCTTGAACTGCAAAATTTGGAAAATGAAAAACAAAATTTAAAATATAATGATGAGTATCTTATGAAACTGGCTAGAGAAAAATACGGAATGGTTATGCCAGGAGAAAAAATGTTTAGAGTGATTGAAGAAGATACTGAGGAATAAGAAACACTCTCAGAATATATTTTATCTCTAAATCATCGACTACCTTTTTATTTGTCAACCTGAATCAGAGCCGGTAATTTCTCAACCGTTGTTTACACTCATTTTTATCCAAGAAAAATACTATGTCTAAAAAAGTTACTCCCAGAAGCCAAAACTTCTCCGGATGGTACACGGACGTGATAGCCCGTGCGGGACTGGCAGACTATGGTCCTGTTAAAGGAACAATGGTCATTAAGCCCTATGGCTTTTCACTCTGGGAAAATCTGCGAGATGCCCTAGACAGAATGATCAAAGATACTGGACATGTAAACGCCTATTTTCCCCTATTTATTCCCAAATCTTTTTTGGCTCAGGAAGCAGACCACGTGGAAGGCTTTGCCAAGGAATGTGCTGTGGTTACCCATTCCAGATTAAAAGCGGGAGAGAATGGACTCATTGTGGATCCGGAATCCAAACTGGAGGAAGAGGTGATTGTCCGTCCCACATCAGAGACTGTCATTTGGTCCATGTATAAAAAATGGATTCAATCTTACCGGGACCTGCCATTGCTCATTAACCAGTGGGCGAATGTGGTTCGCTGGGAGATGCGTACAAGACTGTTTTTAAGAACCACTGAATTCTTATGGCAGGAAGGACACACAGCACACGCCACGGAAGAGGAAGCAGAAAAAGAAACTTTATTAATTTTGAGTCTTTACAAAAAACTGGCTGAAGAATATCTTGCCATGCCTGTTCTCACTGGTTTGAAATCGGATGCCGAAAAATTTGCTGGTGCAGAGCGCACTTATTGCATCGAGGCAATGATGGGAGACAAGCGTGCCCTACAGGCAGGCACATCTCACTATCTTTGACATAATTTTGCGCGGGCCGTTGGCGTTTCCTATCAAACAGTGTAGAATCAGGAAGAATATGTGTATGCCACAAGCTGGGGAGTGAGCACCCGTCTTATAGGCGCTGTTATTATGACACATGGAGATGACAAAGGCCTCCGGCTTCCTCCTAAAATTGCTCCCTATCAAGTGGTTATTGTTCCCATTTCTAGAACTGATGAAGACAAAGAGCGTATCCGTCAATTTATTGAACCAATTCTTAATGAATTCAATGAGAATAAAATAAGAGTTCACCAGGATTGGAGTTCTAATTCTCCCGGTTTCAAATTTAATGAATGGGAAATGAAAGGAGTTCCCTTACGGTTGGAAGTAGGGCCCCGTGATGTTGAAGAAAATCAAGTAATGCTTGTGAGGAGAGATACAGGAAATAAAATACCCTTACCAAGAGATATGGTTGCAACCAAGACAGATGCCTTATTAGATGAAATTCAGGATAATCTATTCCAGCAGGCACTAAAATTCAGAGAAGAAAATACCTTCACAGTTAAATCATTTGATGAGTTTAAATCCATCATTGAAAATAATGGCGGTTTTATACGGTGCGGATGGAATGGTGATACCAAAACTGAATTAGAAATAAAAGAAAAAACAATGGCAACCATTCGATGTATTCTCCCTGATGGTGATACATCCGGAAAAATCTGTGTTTACAGTGGGGATCCGGCAAAATATGAAGTGGTGTTTGCCAAAGCATATTAAACCATAATGATTGTGCACACTGAAGCAGTTGTGCTTAAAAGGTTTCCATTTGGAGAAACAAGCATGATTGCACGGTGTCTGACGCGGGAAGAGGGAAAAGTGAGTATCATGGTCCGTGGAGCAAAAAAGAAAAAACCTCACTATACATCCTTTTTTCAGCCCATTAATTATTTAGATCTGATTTACCATTTTAAGCCTAAAAGAGATATGCAGATTGCTGGAAAAGTCTCGTATCAGCGCATCTGGGGGAAATACCAAAATAATCTCAAACATATGTCCTACGGATTGGCATTGATGGAAATTACAGATAAGGCAATCATCAATAATGACCCCCATCCAGATCTGTTTGATGAATTGGTATCTGTTTTGCATAAAATGGATGCCCAAGAAAATAAATTGAACATTCTTTTTTGGTATTATGAAATGAAACTACTCACTCTCTTAGGATTTAAACCGGACCTGTCTATGGAAGGGGCCTACGAAGCTAATTTTATGGACCCTGGGGGCTCTCCCAATAGCCGGAATATATTGGAGGCTCTCCAAGCTCACTCATTAGATTCCATCCCGGACCTCTCCATAACAGCAAAAGATCGTAAGACAGTGGGGGCGTTTTTAATGGGATATATGCGATATTATTTTGATTATTCTGGACCACTTCATTCCTTCGAGTTCATGAAAAAACTGAATTTTTAGCCATGGGAGAAACAGTTACCGGAGTTTTAACCGTAGAAAACAAGAAGACTTTTATCAAAGGTCCCTCCGGTCAAAACTACTTAAAAAACGAACACATCTGGGATGGATATGTAGCTCACTGGAAAGATCAAACCGTTCATACCCGGCAATTACTTCAGAAAGATTATGATACTGGAAAACACATCTATCTTTTATGGCCCAAAAAAGAACAAAAGAGTGTTCCTTTTTTTGAATTATATTATAATGAAAGACTGGTCAAATATACAGCATCCTCTTTAGGTCACAATGCTATTAATATTGGTGGCGATATATTTAATTTTTCCCATTTAATGAATGAAAATGAAGTAATTACACCGGAAGAATATTTTTATCGTCCTGCCCTGGGAGAATTTGCACCTTCCCCCACAACCAGACGATTCGCCATAAATGAAAACGGTAGAAATTATTATGATAAATTTGGAAGAAATTTTATGCGAACGATTCACGTGTTACGGGTTGAAGGAATCGATGAAGCATCCCTTTCGAATATATTTAATGAAGAACTCAAGGTTATCCATAACACTGACCCTCATCCTAAAAGTCCCGAAAAATACAAAGATTTTAATTATTTTAACCGAAACTGTACGACCATTTTACAGAACGGACTCATAAAATATGGATTCAAAATAAAAAAAAGTATTTTCCCCCCAAGGGATTTCTTCGTTAGTACAGCCACTATATGTTTAGGCAAAAAAGGATTGAAATCCACTTTGTTTACTATGCCACAGCTTCTGGTAAAAGAAGCCCCGCCCAGTGTCCCCACGCCATTTATAAATCCATGCAACTATTATCAGTTTCGTAAGTTAAGGTATCAAAATCAATGAATTATCAATTTCAATCTGACAAGGGGCAGTTTTCATGGAAGCCCAGATACTTTACTGATGCACTTAAGGTGCTCATCGGGTTAAATCTACTGTTGTATGTTTTCAAAACCATTTCTGATGGAGAGGTGGACCTGGTCCAAATTCTTGGATTGTCCCCTGAAACGGTCTGGCCCCTGGTCTGGCAGCCTTTAACATACATGTTTGTTCATGGAGATTTTTGGCATGTGGCAATCAACATGCTTGTTCTGTTTTTGTTTGGTTCGGAGCTGGAAACGATTTGGGGTAGACATGGATTCATAAAATACTATCTTATTACCGGCATAGGCTCCGGACTGGTATGGCTCAGTTTTCAATCATTTTCATCAGTACCTGCATATTTAATTGGTGCCAGCGGCGCTGTTTACGGTATTTTAACTGCTTACGGCCTTATGTTCCCAAACCGAATCGTCTATATTTATTTTCTGTTTCCTGTAAGAGTAAAATACTTTGTCATGATTTTAGGGGGAATCGCATTTTTCTCATCATTAGGAAACCATTCAAACATCAGCCATCTGACCCATTTATCAGGAATGCTCATTGGTTTTGCTTATTTGCGGTCCAACAGCCAGTGGGGGAAAATGATCTTTTCACTAAGAAAACACATTCTGGAGAAAAAATTAAAACGTGAAGAGCATCGTCAGAATAAGAAAAAAATGCTTCAGAAAGATGTAGATCACATCCTTGACCGTATTAATCAAGTGGGGTATGATGGGCTAACAGATTCTGAAAAATCACGGTTGTACGCAGCCAGCAGAGATATCTCAAGGGAGAAAAAAAAGGATTGAAATCCAAAGCGGAATGGGTAAAAGAAAAACGGTTAGTAAGGTTTTTCTGATAGAATCTTTCCAACAGTCTGCAATATGTGAATCATTCTAATAATTTATCGGTTATCCTGACCATATAGCCCAAAGCCTCCTGAAACCCTGTAAAAAGTATAATATGGGTTAACAGAAATTGTCTAACCAAAACTGGGGATAGTACATAAACAAAAAGCCCCGCGATTGCGGGGCTTTCATTGTTTTATTTTTAATAGAAATTAAAAGTGGATATTTAATCCGGCATTAAAATACCTTGGTGTGCCAAGAAATACTTCTGCATTATCAGCATCGTGTTGTGATGTCCCACCCCAACTATTGTATTGACTGTTATCTGTAGCATCCTGAACATATACTGCGTCCAATGCATTGAATACATGTAAAAATGCAGACATTCTAGTATTTCCTATACTAACCGGTAGATCATAATTCACATGAAGGTCAATTTTGCTGTAGGAGGGTGCCATCCAAACTTGGTCTGTATCTGCCTCTCCATCTGAATCAACTTCTCTGTCATCCGGACCCCAGTCAGCGTAGTTTTTATCGTACATGTTAAATAACGTCTGTACTCTCAATCCTGGCATAGGTGTGACAGTTACGCCTAACGCATAGGATGTTTGTGGCATATCACCTACAAATAGGTCTTTTAAAGCATACTTGTAGGGAGTGGTTGGCTGTCCGATCACCTGCCCCTCTTCATTGAACTCATCCTCCTGATAGTTCCCTGTTGCATCATCAACGAATTTCCAGGTTCCCATGCTCAAAGCTGCATCCAAACGTACCATTTCATGGTCCTGCATGGACCCTTCGACTTCCAAACCGGAATGGTTTTGGTTCACACCTGAAAGAAAAATGACATCGGTATCACCGCTCGATCCCTGGCCCGAAGTAACTGCTTTGGTAAGATTTCTATCTTTCCAGTCTGTCATATAGTAGTTTGCCTTGACAGCCATATTGCCTGCTCGGTAATTCACGCCAGCCTCAAGACTTTGGAATTTTTCGTTAGACGGGTCAGAGGCAACCGTACCATCATAATAAATCACATTATCCATGATGGGAGGTTTTTCAACCAGACCAAAATTAGCAAATGCACTAAGTTCATCATTGATATCATACATTGCTCCACCTTTGAACTGCATCGTTGTAATTGGATCACCGTGATCTATAACTGCATCTTCAACGGTAAAGTGATCTTGGTAAGTGTATGCTATGGATGAAAAACCAACCATACCATAAGCATTTATTGGCCCTGAGGTATAATTCCCCTGGCCAAAAAATCCGAGCCAATCCACAGTGGTTTCATTATGGTATGCAATTATATCGCCCAGCTCGACACGTTTCCCATCGGGGGCATTGTCATCAGCATAGTCCACATAAAAGTCACCTCCCAACAAATCACGTACCTCACGTGCATGTTCAATTCCTGCTGTCCGCCAATCAAGTCCAACCTGTACTTTCAATTCATCACTCAAATCATAATTCAGTTTTGAAATCAAACCAATTGTACTTTGACGGTTAATACTGTTCCGAAGAATTCCAGTTGAAAGATTTTCTGTTTCAGACCATGCAGAATCTATATTGGCAGAATTTTGAGCAATTTCAGCATCCCAATCCCATGTCCATGGAGAGCTGGCCCACCAAGAATTTCCTTCAATTGCTGGAAGCCTTGAGACGCTGCCATAAGTTCCTGTTCCACCACCAGACCCTCCTGACCAATACAAAATAGATGATAATCTCATCTGATCATTTATAGTTAAGTAGTGGTTTAGGTTAACAAGTGGTTTGTGAAAGAAGTTTTCTCTTTCGTTCAAAAAGTTAGGATCGTGTCTTTCAACTGTACGAGCACCATACATGTACCAGTATTGTTTACCTTTATATGATGAACTCACAGGTCCCCAGTTTTGGTTAAATTTTCTACCAGCTTCGTGTTCAAATTTCTCTCCGGTTGCAAACGCTCCCTCATCAAACCCATCTACACTTTTAGCAAAATCCTGATCATAGGCAGCTATATTTTGTTTATACAAGTTCTGACCATGACGCTGTGGTGCTCCTATTGCATATAACTCAAAGCGGTTTCTATCATCCATTGCGTAGCTTGCTCCTAAATAATATGCCCAGGCATCGGTCCATGTTTTATCAATAACACCGTTCCCTGTTTTTCTTACAAGTGTGGCACTTACAGCGAGATTGTCATTGATTAGACCCGTATTATAGTTCAGGGTAGTTTTTAATAGTGAACCTGCTCCCAGCTCCTGTCTGAATTTGCCACCTTTCGAATGGGCAGCGGGATCAGTAATAATGTTCATAGTCCCACCAATCGAAGGTGTTGCTAAATTGACCGCACTCAAGCCTCGCTGCATCTGGATGGAGGATGTAGCATCTCCGACCCCATCCCAATTCGACCAGTACACCCACCCATTTTCCATATCATTCTGGGGAACACCGTTTATCATGACAGCAACGTTTCTTTGGTTGAATCCACGGACATTAATTCTAGCGTCACCGGCTCCACCACCCTGCTGTGTTGCATAAACACTTGGTGTTGTATTCAGCGCCATTGGGATATCCTGAGAGCCCAATCTCACATCCATGTCTGCTTTGGTTACATTGGTAAATGCAACTGGTGTTTTTTCTCCTGCCCTTGAGGCAAGCACCTCAAGACCAGTCATCTCTACTGTTCCTTTTTCAAGGCTGAATTCAAGCATTGCTCCTGCGGTTAAGGTTTGACTCCCATAACCGATCATGGAAGCTGTTACTTTTGAACCGGAAGGAACAGCATTAATTGTGAACCTTCCGTTATAGGCAGAAGCAGACCCTAAGTCTGTTCCTTCTACAACAATATTTGCACCGGCTAATGCCTCACCAGTACCGGCATCTTTAACCGTACCGGTTACCGTAATGGTTTGTGCCAATAACATTAAAGGTAATGTAATAATAATCAATGTTAACATTTTTTTCATGTTATTTATCTCCTTGGTTTTTAATGAGAAATAGGACTTTGTCCCCAGAAATGGGATTTTCTTGATATGTTTATTGGTGTGTGTATTCAGAGGATTTCTTCTAAAATACCTGTTCAAAATTCGGTTTAATATTTTATTAAATCAAGTAAAATTAAAACAGTATACTTATATCTGAAACAAATCCAATGTTTCACTATTATTTTCAGGCTTAATGCAATCTGATGAGTTATAATTGGGAGAGTTTACTCTTGCCGACACCTGTTGGATAGAAAGATTTCCGTTGTATGGCAACAACATTGGAAGGGCATCGGTCACCGAAATTTTGTTAACATCCAACCAATGTGGGAAAGTGTTTTTATCTAATATAACGGGCATTCTATGGTGAACGGTGCGAATCGTCGTACGAGCTTCGGTAGTGATGACCGTGTAAGTGTTTTTTGTATTTCCTTCCGAATCAGTCCATGAGCTCCACAGTCCTGCCATGGGTAACAGTTCCTTGTCCTGTGAAAAAATATAGTATGGAATTTTACGTTTACCCTCCCGCTTCCACTCATAATAACCATCAGCAATAACAACGCAACGGTGTTTGGAGATCAGGCCCTGATAGGCGGGCTTCTCTGTCAATGTTTCAGACCGGGCATTGATCATTTTATATCCAATAGATTCATCCTTTGACCAGGTAGGGATAAGCCCCCATTTCATTAATTTAACAATTCTTTGTTCTTCCTGGATAACAATCGGTGATCTCTGACCCGGTGCAATGTTATAACTTGGAAAATATTCTTCAGAATTCTCCCACTCTTCAATGGCTAATTCTTCAATGATAGATTGCATATCTTTTTTGAGTGTTTTTCTACCGCACACAGAGCTTTTTGTCTTTCAGGGTCTATTTTAATAAAAAAGAGAAATAAAATTAACGGTAAAACATAAGAAGTTCAAAAAGCCTTTAGGTAGATATAATTTGGTGGGCACCTGGTGTTTTATTCCTAATTTTTAGACTAATAATTGACTGTATAATTTTAATATTTAGGCATTATTTTTCTTATTAAAGGGCTCGTACATGAACACCATTTATAAATTAGTAGGTTTGTTTTTCATCTCAACCATTTGGTCACAAACCTGGCAGTGGACAGGGAGAACACACGGTGAGCTGGATTGGACAACAATCGAAACAACCCATTTTCGAATTCACCATCACCAAGGGATTGAAAATATAGCAAAAGAAGGTGCATCCATGGCGGAGCAGATGAGACCCACACTACTCCAGCAAATGGACTTAGAGGATATCCCAATCATTGATATCATTTTTACCACGGAAGATGAGATCATGAATGGCTTCGCAATGTGGACCTACACCACGTTTATATGGGTGGACCAGAATGATGCCGCCATCTGGCTTGAAGATGAAAAGTGGCTGTACCAGGTTTTAGCCCATGAGCTACAGCACATCGTTTTTTTTCATAGAGTTAAAACCTGGCTACCTGAACCGTGGTCCTTTTTAGTGTCCCAAGTTCCTGGCTGGGTAGTAGAGGGTCTGGCAGAGTATGAAACAGAGCGCTGGCGCCCATACCGCGCTGACATCAGTCATAAATTTCATGTTCTCAAAAATAAAATGGATGAAATGGATCCCCACCACGATGGATATTCCAAGCTGTTATACTGGTCCGACAGGTTTGGGGATTCCACAATTGTAAAAACACTCTCTGAACGAAACAATTTTGGTTTGTTCAGGTTTAAGGATTCCTTCAAAAAACATACTGGAATTTCGGTTAGTCAATTCAATGAAGATTGGCGTCGCCATATGAATACTTATTATTACGGATACCGAGCCCAAAAAGAAGCCATAGAAGAAATCGGGAAAGTAGTTACACTACCTATAAACAAGTTAAACGGATTTTCATTTTACAGTGAAAGTTCACGAATTGCCATTTGCGGACGGGATGATGAGGGCCAGCGGGATCTATCTTTATATGTGGTTCAGCGGGACACTGCCAAAGAGAGTGAGATGACAGAAAAGCGTAAAAAGAAAGAAGAAACATCTGATTTGAAAAATGATAAAACAAATGGGGTTTTTGCTCGTTTGTTTGGTAAAAACAAACAAGAAGACGAAAAAAAGAAAAAACAGAAACCCATAATAATCTGGGATAAGAAAGAAATTGATTATGGGTCATTTCATCGGGTAATGGAGTGGTCTCCTGATGGACGAAAACTGGCCTATGCTAAATATCATTTCGGGAATCACCAATCCATGGTCAATGATATAAAAGTTTATAATGTTGATAATAAAAAATCGGTTTGGCTGACAGAATCATTAAGGGCATCATATCCAGGCTGGTCTCCGGACGGAATGAAAATTGTGTTTGTAGCACATGAAAACAGTGTAGCAAATCTATATACCATGGATGCAAACGGATCAAATAAAAAGCAGATTACTCATTACACATATAATACTCAAATTGTTGATCCCCACTTTTCACCTAACGGAAATTCCATAATTTTTTCAATGGCAGACAAAGATGCAAATCTTGACTTATTTATGCTGAGCGTGGCCACAGGTGGTGTCCAAAGAATAACGAAAGCCTCTGCGGCAGATTATAATCCAGTTTGGCATCCGAATGGAGAATATGTGTCCTACACATCACACGCAGGTGGAACCCCAAATATTCACACAGTAAATATTTCTACTGGTGAATCAAAACAGATTTCAGATGTTGGGGATGCGGTATGGGCAGCACAGTGGTCCCCATCCGACTCTACATTAATGGCAACAACCCTGCCCGATGTTGATACAGTCAGAATTGTAAATGTGGACCCCCACAGGGCTATCACCACAGAAAAACTTTCAATGAGAGATCGATTCACCGACTGGATAAACGTCCAGCCGGCTGTTCCCTTGGCAGGAATTGATCCTGCAAAGGAGGTCAACGTATTAAAATCCCATGATTATACACCGAGTCTTGGGATTAAACATTTAACATCTCTGGTTCTGCCAATGGGCAATGAAATAATAGGGGCAACGCAATGGACAGATGCAATGGTAAGACATTTATTTACTGGTATTGGAATAGTAGACTTTTCGGGAAACAACACTCACCGGTTACTGCTTCAATATGCCAATGCGATGAACGAACCAATGTGGGGCATATCACTGGCATCTCTTATGGATTTTAAAATGAAACCCTACGATCGCTCAAGATGGGGATTGTTTGAAGAAAATAGCAGTATCTCCATTTGGGCACAAATCCCTTACAACTTTGGTAACACCATGTCCAGTGATCACACTTTAAACGGCAGTATAAAATTTACCGATCGAAATGCCAAGGTCATTAAAGACATAAACGAAGAAACCAACGAAATGACTTACCTTGATTCACTAGATTTTCGTGAAATGCCTGAGCCGGCATCAGGCAAAGAAGGTTTGATTCGCCTGAGCTACACGTGGTTAAACCGCCGTCCCCATAATCAAAACGATATGAACCCCAGACACGGAAATGGTATCGATATTACATTAGAGCATGCTAATTCAGGACTTTATGGTGATTTTGACTATACTCGAATCACAACAGATGCCTTTATAAATTTTCTCCCTCACAAAAAAAGCCCGGTTATTATTTTTGGAAGGATTAAATCTATATCCATGCTGGGAGACAACCCTCCACCCCAGGACATGCCGGCAATAACAGATGATACCCCCATCTATTTATATGGGAATAATATTTTAGGAACAGATGAAGTTGTTCACCTTCGAGGATGGAATGATTGGCGAATGGGTAATAGGTTAGTCTTTGGTACTGTTGAACCACGCATAAGTATAAATAAAGTCGTTCTTGCCAGCTTTGTTGATTATGGTAATGCCTGGTATGCAAATGGTGATATTAATAGTTGGATAGTCACGGCAGGGTTAGAACTAAGAATAGACCTTTTTGGTTTTGTATTAGCCTATGGTACGGCTCAGGAAATTGATGGCTGGAATAACAGTGCAGTACCAACCAATTATTTTCGTCTTTCTCTTGTGAACCCTTTCTAATAAAACGGTTTCAAACCTCATAGAATATCCAAGATATTACTTTAACTTTTATTACAACAAAACAAAGGATAATCTCTAAATGAAAAAACTAATTTTTATACTTTTTATTTCCTTTTCTATATCTCAGGAAATGCCTTGGGGAGGGGTCTCTGTTGCCAACTCAGATAATCTGGATGCACTATCTATTAACCCTGCAGGACTTGGAGTTCAAAGAGGAAGTCAGGCAGGACTAGCTTTGTTCAACATAGCAGAGAACAACACAGTCCATTTGGCAAACAGAGACGGAGGATTTGGTTCAACATTTCGTTTGGAGAACAGTGACAGCACATCTGAAAACTTTTATTCACTGGGACTGGGGTTTGAACTTGGGACCCCTGATGTCCTGGGTGGTGTACAATGGTTTTCAGAACAAAGATTTAGGTTAGGAACATTAGTACGGCCTATGAATTTCCTTTCGGTGGGACTCACAGCAGACTACAACAAAAAAACCGAGGATTGGGATGATTTAAAATTAGGAACTGCCGTAAGACCCATAGGTTCAAAAGTTACCTTTGGCGCAGATTTAAATTCTAATGGCACTGATTTTGATAATATCCATACATCTTATTTTGCTGAAGTTTTGCCCATGGATGGTTTGAAGGTTGGTTTGTCTTATGGTGATGATGAACTTCGAATAAGTGTAGGATTTAATTTCGGTGTGGCAGATGTTTACTTTTCTTCACAGGGATCATCATCCAGCGGTTTTGGGACACAGAAATACAGCCAAAATCGGCCAACTATGTTCGAGATAAAGAAAAAGAAGAAGCTTGCCTATGTAAACATGAAACTGAATGGGATGTTCATTGAAGAGCCGGTGACGAGAAAATCTTTCAGGTTTGACTTTCCTGATATCATGCCTGCTTTTTTGGGGGGCGGAAAACCAGTGAAAAAGATCCAACTCAGGAAATGGATAGATGCTGTGGACCGGCTCACTGAGGATGAATCCATTAACGGAATGGTAATTCATCTTGAAAGGATAGGCGGCGGCTTTGCACAACTGACTCAAGCAAGAGAAGCGCTGAACCGCTTTAAGGGTGCAGGAAAAACGCTTATTGTTTATGCTACAGGAATCTCAAACGCCAGTTATTATTTCATTTCCATGGCAGATGAGATTTACATCCCGGATTTAAGCAGTGTAGATTTAAGAGGACTCATGATCGAGGTACGTTTCTTCAAAGATTTACTGGATTCATTGAACATTGTTGCTGAGGTGGAGCAGGTCAGCCCTTATAAATCAGCAATGGACCCATTTATTCGAAGCTCAATGTCAGATGAGATGAGGGAAAACTACACCATGCTTTTCGATGATATTTATACTTCATTTGTAAATGGCATTGCCAATGGTAAGGGATGGAGCGTTGACGAAACAAAAAATATCATTGATGAAGGGCCTTATTCAACAAAAAATGCAATAGACGCAGGATTAATCACCGATTCTAAATATCCAGATGAGTTTAAAAAATATATGAAGATGAGAGATGATGAAGAAATTGAATACACCAAATTCAATGAATTTGGATCAGAAGATAATTATGTCTATGATTGGGTTGAAGAAAAAGAAAAAATAGCTGTTATTTATGCTGTTGGAGGTATAAACGTTGGCAAGAGCGAAAAGCAGGGCGGGGTTTCCAATATCATGGGAAACGAAACCATTGCCAACGCAATCATCTCCGCCCGAAAGGATAAGGATGTAAAAGCGATTGTTATGCGAATTAACTCCGGCGGCGGTTCTGCACTTGCCTCTGATTTGATTTGGAAGGAGGTTTGGAACACAACTGTATCTGACTCAGATAACGTGAAACCATTTATTGCGTCTATGTCTAACGTGGCAGCATCGGGAGGATACTATATTGCCTGGCAGGCGGATACAATCGTTGCAGATTCAACCACCATTACCGGATCTATTGGAGTGATCAGCGGCAGAATAAATCTGTCTGGTTTGTGGGAGAATAAACTTTTTACTCATACAGATCAATTGAAGTTCGGGGAGCACTCTGACTTGTGGGAAGGAAGTAGATTGTGGTCAGAAGAGGAAAGGCTTTCGCTGAGGCAGGAAATTATTGATATCTATGGCACTTTCCTCAGCAGGGTAGCGGGAGGAAGGGAAGCGCTTGATTCTTTGGATGTTCATGAAGTTGGGATTGGTAAAGTATGGTCTGGTGTTGAAGCAAAAAGGTTGGGATTGGTTGATGAGTTGGGAGGACTGCGTCGCTCCATTGATATCGCCAAGGAAGCAGCAGGAATTGATTTGGAAGCAGATATAATTATTGAGGAATACCCAAGAACCAAACCATTTAATTTTAAAATTATGTTCAATATGGATGATGATGCGAAACTGTTAATGTTGGAAGGGCCTCTGGGTGAGATCAAGAGGTCACTGGACGCACTGCCGAACTTTGAAAATGATCGGATGCAGATGATTCTCCCTTACGAAATTATTATAAAGTAACTACTCCATACTCTCTTCAATTTTCATTTAAAGCATGGGCACAAATCGCACGGGAAGTGTGGGCTTAATTTTCACCTTACCCTCTTTATCCCACCGGAATAATCATAATCCCTCCATTTTCTAATTGATTAATAAGATCAGATGGAATTTTTTTTGGACATGCGGTCACCATAATTCGGGGGTAGGGTGCGTGTTCCCCCCAGCCACTGTTCCCATCAGCTTGGTGGACCTCCACATTTTTATATCCCAGCCGGTTTAGGCGTTTTTCTGAGGTTACAGCCAAAGTATTATTAATTTCTTATGAGATGACCTTTTTAGCAAGAAGAGAGAGGACCGCTGTTTGATAGCCACAACC
>CAZOUJ010000017.1:16245-17712 GCA_964582955.1 uncultured bacterium | reverse complement strand
ACTTTCATCTCCATCAATTTTTGAATATTCTCCATAATATGTAGTACCATCTTTCAAAACTAATTTATCCAAATCAGCCTGCCCCCAGATAGCTGGCACGATTAAAACAAAAAGTGTAACTATTTTATTCATAAAACTTTGAAAAGTCCTGCTAAATAATACATTCCGATGCTGAGAATGTAAAGGATGGGTATTCTCACCTGTTTTGTGTGAGAGGTGTAATATCTATAGCACAGGGGGTGGTTCCAAGGGCTTGGCTGTTTTAATTTTTTAATATATTTATGTTTCCGTTTTGATAAAATATATTGCAATGACCAAAGATATAATCAAATATAACCCTATTAAAATGGAAATTGAAGTGCCTAAGCCAAACCATGTTAAATCATTCATTCCAAACAGAGCCATTCCTAAAATAAATTTAATTCCTTCAGAGTAAACCGCATAATTTTTTTTATCCAAAAAAGAAGTGTAACCAAAAACGTGAAGGACCAAAAATACTGCATACAACAAAGTGACTGATGTACTCACTAAAGAACTGATATAGAACAGATGAAACATGAGTACCAGCCCAACGGTCATTTGAGCTCCTGACCAAAGAATCAAAAGCGGTGAATTTTCAGTTTCATATTTAATTTGTTCATGGGGCCTGTTAAGGGTATGAATGGGAAAATTTTCTGTAACATCATCCGGTCTCCATCCCGTGGGCATAAACCAGATCCTGATCTTATCCCACACTTTTTCCGTACGGACAGCATCATTCATCAATTGCCAAAGGTGTTTAAAATTAATGATGACGGGGTTCCATGTTTTTGCAGGATGGAGAATCCCATAAACGGGTTTGACCTCAGCCAATTCTGGCTGGAAAGAGCCGAACAGCTTATCCCAGACAATAAAGATCTGGCTGTAATTCTTGTCAATGTATTCAGGGTTAATGGCATGGTGAACCCGATGGTGTGACGGTGTGACTATCACTTTTTCCAGCCACCCCATTTTGTCAATGAGGCGGGTGTGGTACCAGAACTGCATAAACAAATGAATGGGACCGACGACGGCAAATATGTGTGCCGGGATTCCAAGAACGGCAGCGGGAATTATGAAAACAGCTTTGAATTTTACTGTGTCAGAAATGGACTGGCGAAGAGCACAGGACAGGTTAAACTCCTCGCTGCTGTGATGAATGATATGGCGGTTCCAAAACACATTCACACGGTGATTCATCCGGTGGATCCAATATCCTGCAAAATCCTCTACAATAAATGCAATGATCACTGCCAGCCAAACAGGATCCAGTTTGTATAGTGTTAACTTATCCACGAGCCAAGTGTAACTGATGAGAATAAACCCAAAGTTTATTCCGTCACGAACCGTATTGGTTGCACCTGAGCTCAGGCTGGAGATCATATCTGCAGGACGGTTGACCTTAATTCCCATCCTCCCTGCCGCCACCGCTTCGATTCCTTTCAATAT
>CAZOUJ010000017.1:10822-16235 GCA_964582955.1 uncultured bacterium | reverse complement strand
GATAAAGACCGGTATAGCAAACATTAAAGATGTACCGTAAAAACTCATTTCTGGATGCTATCTGTTATACAGCTGGCTGGCAAAATAAATTTTTTCCTTCGAATTTTTTTGTTCCATTGATATAGCTGTAGTATTTCCTGCATTCGCAGGAAAGATATTCAATATCAATTGGTGTGAATTTTCGTTTGGCCTCCGGCCAATAAACAGGCTGAAAATCAATCATCCTGTTTGCAACCTCTTGATGGTTGGAGCAGTGCAGGTGTTGCTGCAATAGATTAAGGTAGGGCTCTGCACCAATACCAGTTGGGACCGGGCTATCGGGGCTAATCAAATCTGGTCTAAAGAGAGCTAGGTCAACCAAAGCCATAAAAATAGGAAAATCATTTGTCATATTGAGCTGTGCATTGATCTTAGTGTTGGCGATCATTACATCTCTATCGGAATCAAGAATACTTTTTTCAATGAAACCGATGGACTGAGGGAACATTTCTATGCACGCTTCCAGCCTGTTGAAAACCCTGCCCTTCCATCTGGCCGAGACAACCGGGTAAACGTCTGACTGCCACGGAGCTTGAACCTTCTCCAGCAGGGTCTTCCTAAGTAGTGAAGGTGATTTTAAAATATCAGGCTCAAGAACATTCAGCGTAGTGTTACGATTGCACCATCTGGCAAAAAAAAGTGCATGAATTAATTCGGTCTGTGTTTCTGTTTTTTCTGCAAAACGTAAAACTGCTTTTGTGCCTTTATCATCTTCGCGAAAAACATTTAGGAATCGGCCTTTTTGAAAAACAGGGTCTAAGGTCCAAGGGAAAGGATCACCAGAATTTCGTTTTTTGCGAATACTTTCTCTTTCAATGCACCATGTAAAAAAAGCTTGAACAGGGTCGGAAAGATTCAGTCCATTCAAGGCATTTTGATATGGGTGTTCGCTATTTTTATTCATCTTTGATTTTTTTAAGGCAAATTTCCCACATGGAAATCGAGCTGTAATTCCTGTCCAAAATCTGGTTTGAACTCATGCAAAATATCACCGTTCATGGTTATAAATCTTATTTCACCATTTATTCCCACTTTTTCTGGCGCACTGTTTCTGTACCACCAATGTTTTGAAATACCGTCTTCCAAATCATCTTTAAACAAAAACTGGTAAGAGCCATTTTTAAGATTTATTTGGAAATTATACTCGGTTGAATCACTAAAGCTGTCTTCAGTATAGAGTACGGATCCGTTCATACCTGAAAGTGTAAATGAGCTTTCTTGTGCCCGATTTATATTATTTGTTTTTATGTAAAGAGTGAATTTTTTCGGAAAAACTTTTGGCAATTGAACTATTGAAGTAAGAAAATTGTTTTGGGGGTTTTCATCTTTCCTCATATTTGGGTTTAGTAATTTGACCTCAAATATTTGATTTTTTCTTAAGCCCCTCCAGCTTGGTATCGGAAGATAAATTTCTTTCTTTTCAAGAAATTTCATATTCCCAGACCATTTGTAAACAGATTTCCTTCTGTTTTTTAGACCATATTGAATTTCTAGATGTTTTAAATTGTGTTCACCGGAATTCTTAATAAGAATACGTGGATTAGATAGAGTGGGGTTAAACCGGCTGTGTTTTTTGTGACCGCTGGGAGTGATGATTTCCTCCAGCTCAACATCGTTTTTGAAATTGAGTTTACCATAACTGATAAGTTGGTGGGACATCCGAAGGGTGCCATTTTTTTCACCATTATCAAAATATTTTTGAACACTGTAATTTAAATTAATTGTATCCTTGGGATTAACAAATGGTGTCAGCTCAAAATCATATTCATCAACCTTAGTACCGGGGCACCATCCTGCTCGGTCGAAAGGCCATGTCCCCCCCTGCGGATAAATGGGATTGTTTCCACAGTCTTTCCATACATTCCACCTAAATACCTCCCATCCGTTCATGTACCAGGTGTGAGTTTTACTGTCCCATTCACAGCAGTTTTTGGGGCACTCATGTCCATGACCTGAGATCACAGACTTTAATTTATATCCCTGAGCATTTGGGATTAAAACGATTTTTCGATTTGTCAGAACAGAGTCATCAGCGAGCTCTCCGTATTTATAATTTCCATAAGGGTAAACATTTTCAACCTTTAAAATGTTTCGTGGAGGGGTCCCTTTTATAAAATGGAATTTTATATCCAACAGTTCTTGGTTGTTTCCTACAATAAACTCACGATTTCCCTTGAGAATTGGTGAATAATCTGTCATATCGTAGGTCCATTTCCACCCTTCTTCTCCACCAAGAGAAAGTCGTTTTCCATAGGGTGTGACAAAGCTGCCGATACTGAATGTCTCTGTGGTATCACCCCTGGGAACTTTCACAAATGTATTCCAAATATAATCCCATTCTCCACAGGGATATTTATCTCCTTTTGTTAATGAATCACACTTTAGGGTTTGTACCATTATAATCTTTGACCATAGCTCACCTGTTTGTGGGAAGTGAGCGATTGTTTTGTAGGGGGCATTCCATCCTTCAGGGCTTGGAGTTTTAAAAGAGATTGGATTGATGGTGAGGGTGTCCCCCACATCCATGCCGAACAGAGCGGGTGATTTTGATAGAGAACAAAATATAGGGAGAAAGTAAATTACAGTTAGAAATAAATTATATGGATCTCGTTTTTTTGTCATATTCTGAAGTTAAAACAAATTACTTTTACCCTCAATTTTATAACCATTTGTATAATAATGCTAATAGATACACATTGTCACCTTTACTATGATTCCATAAAAAAGGATATCCAGAGAGTTTTAGCCCGTGCCAAGGAGCAGGGGGTCAACAGATTTATTTGTGTAGGGACAAATTTGGATGATTCTAAAGAGTGCCAGATTCTATCTGAACAACACGAGAATGTCTTTTTCTCAGCAGGAATTCATCCTCATGATTCAAAGAATGTTTCAAAAAAATATTTACAACAACTCAGAAATTTTATTCAATATGATAAAATGGTTGCTGTTGGAGAAATGGGCTTGGATTATTTCAGGAACTTTTCGCCAAAAGATTCGCAGGTAAAAGTATTTCGTGAACAATTGGAATTAGCTCAACAGGTTAATAAGCCTGTAATATTTCACAACCGTGATGCGGACAAAGATGTGATTAAAATCCTATCTGAATTTCCTGGGGTTACGGGTGTTGCGCACTGTTTTTCGAGTGATCTGGAAACAGCTAAAGTTTTTTTAGATATGGGGATTTACATTTCATTTTCTGGGAATCTTACATTTAAAAACAGTCATCTTCCTGAGGTTGCAAAGCATATTCCTTTAAATAAAATTATGGTGGAAACTGACTCACCGTTCCTTAGCCCTGTTCCTTTTAGAGGGAAACCAAACGAACCCGGTAGAGCCCTGTTTGTTGCAAAGAAATTGGCAGAGATACGCGAACTTACTTTGGAGGAGATCGCAGAGAAAACTTCTGCAAATGCTGTCGAGCTATTCAATCTTCCGAAGATTTTAGATTAACTTGATAGAAACAGGGTTTAATCAACCAATATCAATATTAAAAAATACACCCTCCCGTTCCGGAAAAAGTGGTGACAAAATTTTCTTTCGGATCAAAATCTTCTAGAAAAGATCGTCAAAATGGTTAGCCCTAAAAGAACGGACTCAATATTAGAGATTGGGCCTGGGGAGGGTGTGTTAACAGAAAAAATTCTTCCTAAGGTGAAAGAAATGGCTTCCGTTGAAATTGATCCGATACTTGTGAAAAGCTTAAACAGCAATTCAATCTTAAAAAAATTGAAACTTATCCATGGTGACATTCTCCTTCAGGACATTAACAATTTGCCAATCTCAAGTCCTGTTCGAGTGGTAGGGAACATACCTTACAACATAACCTCTCCGATTGTTTTTTGGTTAATTGAGCAGTTGGACTATTGGGAAGACGCATTTATTTTAATGCAGAGAGAGGTAGCCAAACGGTTCTCTGCCCAACCGGGGAACAAGGATTACGGAAGAATTACGGTTGTGACGGGGGCCTATTTAAATGCTGATTATTGTTTCACAATACCACCGGATGTTTTTGTACCAAAACCTAAGGTACACTCGGCATTTATTCATTTTACCAAGAAAGATAAACAGATGGTTCCCGATGAAAAATATGTGAAGTTTAATAAGTTGGTAAAAACTGCGTTCTCCCAGCGGCGAAAAATGCTAAAGAACACCCTAAAAAGTTTTGGTATTGACCAGAGGGATTGCCCACACATCGATTTAAACAGACGTCCGGAAACATTAACTATTGAGGAATTTGTATCCATTATTTAAATTTTTTATTTAGTTGAATCAATTTGGTATTTTAATAAAAATATATTAAACTCGTCGGCTTTACTTTAGGAAGAAATAAAAGGATTATATGGCAAAAGCTGGCAAAGCAATAAATGAATCAAACCGAAGTTTGAGTCGCTATCTCGAGGAGATAGGGAAGTTCGAACCTCTCCATCCAGATCGGGAAGTAGAATTGGCACAGCGGATAAAGAAAAATGATCGCCGTGCTTTAAAAGAATTAGTAACAGCAAACCTTCGTTTTGTTGTTTCAGTTGCAAAAGATTATCAGGGACAGGGGTTGCCGCTCACCGATTTAATAAACGAAGGAAATTTAGGCTTGATCAAGGCTGCCGGGAGATTTGATGAAACAAGGGGATTTAAATTTATTTCTTATGCTGTTTGGTGGATTAGGCAATCAATTTTGCAGGCCTTAGCTGAACATTCCAGAATTGTTCGTCTTCCGTTAAACCGTGTGGGGACCATCAGTAAAATAACAAAAACAGCACAAAAAATTGAAGCAGAAATTGAACGAACGCCTAACGAAGAGGAACTGGGAAGACAACTGGAAATGACACCTGAAGAAATTTTAGATGCCATGAGAATTTCCAGACGTCATCAGTCATTGAATGCTCCATTTCGTGATGGAGAAAAGAACGCCCTTCTTGATGTTATTGAAGATGAAAATCAGTTGTCTCCAGATACCAAGCTAATGGGCGAATCTTTAAAAGATGAGATCCGCCAATCTCTTACCACTCTTCAAAAAAGGGAAAGGGACGTAATAAGAATGTATTTTGGGATAGATATGGATTACGCACTTACACTCAATGAAATAGGCGAGGAATTTAATCTTACCAGAGAGCGAGTTAGGCAAATCAAAGAAAAAGCAATTCGCAGACTTAGGCATCGATCCAGAAGCAAAATATTGAGAACATATCTTGGGTAGAAGGAGGAAAAATAATTGATTGAAGTAACTTTAAAAGAGGGCGAACAGATAGAACATGCCTTGAGGCGTTTTAAAAAGAAGTGGGAAAGAGCGGGGGTTTTAAGAGAATTGAGAAAAAAAGCATTTTATATTAAACCCAGCGATATCAGGCGTGTTGAGAAAGAAAAAACAATGCGTAGG
>CAZOUJ010000017.1:2902-10812 GCA_964582955.1 uncultured bacterium | reverse complement strand
AGACGGAATAGACAAAAATTATCTAGCAATGAACGAAGCATATAAATCAATTTAAAATAGATTCGGGATAGATGAGAACGTAGTCGAAGCCGAAAGTGGAACAATTGGGTGGAGAGACTCAATCGTCCCGGCGCGTTGAGAAAGAAAAAACAATGCGTAGGGTTATAAGATTATCTCGCTAGTTTATTGAAAAACTATGAATAAAAAGGCTCGGTGTCCCAACCGAGCCTTTTTAATTTTTAGGCATGATTATTGAAAGTATTTCAGGTGTAAGAGGGATCACACCTTCTTTTCTAACTCCAGACACCGTCCGAAACTATGCAACTGCTTTTCACCAACACTGTTCTCCCGGGGTTTTCTTTATAGGAAGGGACTCACGCTAAACAGGGGTCGAACTACAGGACTTTGTTGTGGAGGAGATTTCCCTGTGTGGAAGAGATGTATTTGTCTGTGGAATTGTACCTACTCCAACAATTCAATTCATGGTAGAAAATACGGAGGCAGTGGGGGGTATTGTAATTACAGCAAGCCATAATCCATCGGAATGGAATGGCCTTAAATTTATACGTTCTGATGGCGTATTTCTGCATCCTGATGAATGTAAATCTTTGTATAGTTCATCCAAATTAAATCCAAAATTAAGATCAGACGCGTTGGGGATGATTTTGCAGGATACTAATGCGATACAGAAACATGTTATCCATCAAACATGCCTAAGTTGTGTTGATTTAAATTCCATCCGCAATAGAAAATTCAAGGTCGTTGTGGATGCCTGCAATGGCGCTGGGTCTGAAGCACTCCCTGAAATGTTGGACGCCTTGGGATGCGATGTAGTTACCATTCATTGCGATTCAAAAAAAGAGTTTCCCAGGGGAACAGAGCCGCTACCTGAAAACCTTGATTTACTTTGTGAAGCCGTTAGAGGGAATGATGCGGATGTGGGTTTTGCGACGGATCCGGATGCAGATAGATTCGCAGTAGTTTCAGAAAAGGGGGTTCCACTGGGAGAGGAATATACCCTAGTCCTTTCTGCTGAAGGATTTTTAAAATCTGGTGTTGAAAAAGGTAAGGTATTTGTTGTCAATTTATCTACATCAATTGCACTGGAAAAAATGGTAAAATCATACGGGATAAAAGTTCATTATACACCTGTGGGAGAGGTAAATGTCGTTCAAAAAATGCTTAAAAGCGGAGCTCTTTTTGGTGGAGAGGGGAATGGAGGTGTTATTTTGAAAGAGAGTCATTTAGGAAGAGATTCATTGACCGGGGTGACATTGGTGCTGAACAGAATGTCTCAATCCAAACATTCATTGAGTAAAATTTTTTATTCTCTCCCTCAGTTTTCGATTGTTAAAGATAGAATCAGCTTTGAAGGCGGAGAAATATTATCACTGCAAGATAAATTAAAAAAAGAGTTCTATGACAGCACAATCAATGAGCTGGATGGTATTAAATTTATATGGGATAATTCATGGATTCACTTCCGGAAATCTAACACAGAACCTATACTGAGAATTTATGCTGAAGCACAAAACGAGTCTGTTGCCAGGGATCTTATAGATAGAGCAAAAAAGGCCATTGAATAAACGATGATAAACACGACGAAAATTAATGGGACCGTGGATCAAATTGGTGCGGAGGAAAGAGTAAAGAGACTATTTTCAAGAAGCATCAAAAAAGAGTCGAAAGTGAACGCTTTGCATTTGGTGCTTTCAATGTTGGACTTAACAACTCTCGAAGGGAAAGATTCTCCAGGAAAAATTCGACAGTTATGCTATAAGGCAGCTCACCTTCATGACTGCTATCCTGATATTCCTCAGGTAGCTGCGGTTTGTGTGTATCCCAATTTAGTACGAGTCGCAAAGGAATCCTTGGTGGGAACATCCATTAATGTAGCGTCAGTTGCTACAGGATTTCCAAGCGGTATGAGTACAGTGGATGAAAAATTAGCTGAGGTTAGGAAAGTTGTGAAGGATGGAGCTGATGAAGTAGATATGGTTCTGTCAAGGGGAGAGTTTTTACGGGGAAACTTAGATTTTGTTTGTGATGAGATAGCTCAAGTTAAAAATGCCTGTGAAAGCGCTCACTTAAAAGTGATATTGGAGACCGGGGAGCTGGAGACCTTGGACAATGTGAGAAAGGCAAGTATTTTAGCAATGGAATCGGGAGCAGATTTTATTAAAACAAGCACTGGGAAGATTTCTCCAGCAGCAATTCCTGTTGTCGTATTAACCATGTTGGAGGCTATCAGAGATTATTTTCACAAAACTGGAAGACGTGTTGGGATGAAACCCGCAGGTGGAATAAGCAGGGCAAAGCAAAGTATTCAATATTTGGTTATGTTGAAAGAGACATTAGGGATATCTTGGTTGACTCCGGAGCTGTTTCGTTTTGGCGCAAGTTCTTTAGCAAATGATGTTCTCATGCAAATAGTAAAACAAAGCGAGGGTATATATCAATCGCTGGATTATTTTTCACTGGACTAATCGAAAAATCAATTGATGAATGAAGTAGTTAAAGGTTCCAATGATAAATTATGGGACTATTCCCCTGCACCAGAAGGCAGAGATCATTTCCATTTGGATGAACAATATGATCTTTTTATAAATGGAACATTTACACCTCCTGAATCAGGAAAATATTTTAATACTATCAATCCCGCCACAGAAGAGGTAATAGCGAAGGTTGGCTATGCATCTAAAAAAGATGTGGATAAAGCGGTAGGCTCAGCACAAACTGCTTATGAAAAGTATTGGTCTAAACTAAACCACACAGATCGGGGAAAATATATTTTTAGAATTGCCCGTCTTATCGCAGAGAAAGCAAGAGAGTTCGCTGTTATTGAGTCTATGGATGGGGGAAAGCCCATTCGAGAATCAAAAGGGATTGATGTCCCCTTGGCGGTAGCGCATTTTTTTTACTATGCTGGTTGGGCAGATAAACTGCAGTTTGCCTTTCATGGTAGAAAGCATAGTTCATTAGGTGTTGCCGGTCAAATTATTCCTTGGAACTTCCCCCTGCTCATGGCTGCCTGGAAAATTGCCCCCGCGCTTGCTACCGGGAATACTGTTGTATTAAAACCTGCTGAGACAACTCCCCTGACAGCTCTAAAGCTTTCTGAGCTAATCCAGGAGGCAGACCTACCGCCAGGTGTCGTTAATATTATTTCAGGTGACGGAGATACAGGTAAATATTTAGTTCAGCATCCGGGAGTTGACAAAATTGCATTCACAGGCTCTACTGAGGTTGGAAAATTTATTCAAAAATCTTTAGCTGGTTCTTCAGTAAGATACACACTTGAGCTGGGAGGAAAAGCTGCCAATATTATTTTTGAGGATGCACCAATTGATCAGGCCGTTGAAGGAATTATTAATAGTATTTTTTTCAATCAGGGACATGTGTGCTGTGCTGGAAGTCGACTTTTTATACAGGAGGGGATCGCCAGTGATGTTATAGAAAAATTAAAATACCGAATGGAGTCTTTGGTTTTAGGAAACCCACTGGATAAGAACACGGATATCGGTCCCATTAATTCAAAAACTCAATTAGATAAAATAAATTATTATGTTGATTCTGGGAAGAAAGAAGGGGGGAAAATATTTCAGACATCTTGTACTATTCCCAAAAAGGGATTTTGGCATCACCCTACGCTATTTACTGATGTGTCACAATCTCATAAAATTGTTCGGGAAGAAATATTTGGTCCGGTATTAGCCATTCAAACTTTTCGTACTCCGAGCGAAGTGATTGCAAAAGCAAATAATACTCCCTATGGTCTTTCCGGAGGTGTATGGACCGATAAAGGATCAAAAATTTTCAAAATAACTAATGAAATTCAAGCAGGGGTTGTATGGGCAAACACTTTTAATAAATTTGACCCCGCATCTCCCTTTGGTGGTTATAAGGAAAGTGGGATGGGACGTGAAGGTGGTCTTGATGGTCTGTTACCCTATGTTAATTTAATTTAAATTATGAAATCTAGATTAAATATTCGAAAGACACGAAAGCTTTTTATAAATGGAGCATTCCCGAGGTCAGAATCAGAGAGGTATTTTAAGTGGACATCATCTGATGGGGAAGAAACTGTGAATATCTCTCGTGCATCTAGAAAAGATTTCCGGGGCTCTGTAAGGGCAGCAAGAAAAGCTGTAGATGGTTGGAAAAATAAAACCGCATACAATCGAGGGCAGATACTCTACCGCATGGGAGAAATGATGGAAGGTAGAAAAAAACAGTTGGTTCAGGAACTTTGTTTAGAGGGGTTACAAAAAAAACAGGCAGAATTTGAAGTAAATTCAGCTATTGACTTATTTATTTATTATGCTGGGTGGGCTGATAAATATCAGCAGGTATTCAGTAAAGTAAATCCTGTGGCACAACCCTATTTTTCCTTTACAGTGCCTGAGCCTACAGGGGTTGTATCTGTTCTATGCTCAGATAATTATCCACTTAAAAATGCTGTTTCTATTCTTTGTTCAGTGATTGTCTCTGGAAATACAACCATCTTACTTTATTCAGAATCAAATCCTCTTACGGCAATGTCTCTAGCAGAAATTGTCCACACCTCTGATGTTCCGGCCGGGGTTGTTAATGTTTTGACAGGATTTCGAAAAGAATTACTTCCACAATTCGCATCACATATGGATGTGAATGCTATTATTTATTGCGGTGAAAAATTGGAGGAGTTCAAAGAGGCTCAGAAACTTTCAGCCTTAAATTTAAAGCGGTGTATCATTTTGAATGATGAAAAATTAGATCGATTTTATCAAGAAGGGCCCTATACTATACTTCGTACTGCAGAAATGAAGACCACTTGGCACCCAGTGGGACTATGATCTAAGCCGTGGTAAAGAAAGGGGACACTTTAAGCCTCAACATTGATTCGCTGGCCTATGGAGGCAGGGGGGTGGCGCGCCATGATCATTGTGTTATTTTTGTTGATAAAGCATTGCCGTACCAGGAGGTCAGCGCTTTAATTTATAAAAAACGCAGAGGATATGGAGAAGCGAGAATCCTTGAAATTTTGAGGGAATCTGAAAAAAGAACTGACCCTGTATGTGAACATTTTTTACACTGTGGAGGATGCGCTCACCAGCATCTGGATTATACTGAACAAATAGAACAAAAAAGGAAACAGGTTGAAGATATTTTTTCTCGTCAGGCAGGAATAAAAAACTTCCAGGTTTCAGATCTTATCCCTGCAGAAGAAATATATCATTACCGTAATAAGATGGAGTTTACATTTTCTAGCCGAAGGTGGATACTATCGGACGAAAAAAAAGATGCAGAATCAGATTTTGCTCTTGGCCTCCACATACCACGAAGATGGGATAAAATTTTAAATATTAATACCTGTCACATACAACAAGTGGTTGGTAATGAGATTGTTAATTTTGTAAGGGAAGAATCAAAAAAACTTGGGCTAAAGCCTTATGATCAAAAAACACACAATGGATTCCTCAGGCATCTTGTTCTTCGATTTGGGATTCACACTGGCGATATCATGGTTAACATAGTTACATCATATGAGAAGACAGAATTGTTGGTCCCGCTTGTTGATAGTCTTATATCTCGTTTTCCTGAGATAACATCTATATTGAACAACGTGAATCGCAGCAAAGCTGACACAGCTTATGGTGAATGGGAGAACACTCTTTATGGGGCTTCCTGTATTGAAGAAAAGATTGATGATTTAACATTTGAAATTTCTTCCAATTCATTTTTCCAGACCAACACACGACAGGCAGAAAAATTATATGCGGAAATTCTAAAAGAGGCAAAACTTACAGGGAAGGAAATTGTATTTGATTTGTACTGTGGTACAGGAACAATGGCACTTTATTTAGCACGACAGGCAAAGGAAGTTATTGGGTTTGAAGTAGTTGGAGTAGCAGTGGAGGATGCCATCAGAAATTCTGTGAGAAATGGGATTGGAAATGTTCAATTTGTACGGATAAATTTGGAGAAATATAAACCTGACAATTCTTTGCCAGTGCCAGACGTGGTCGTTGTAGATCCTCCCAGAGCAGGGCTCCAGGGATCTGCAGTAAAAAGTATTTTATCTTTCGGAGCAAAAAGAATTATTTATGTTTCCTGCAATCCTTCCACTCAAGCCAGGGATACTTTGGCATTTAAACAGGGTGGATATGAATTAAAATCTATGGTTATAATTGATATGTTCCCCCACACACCACATGTGGAAACGATCGGTGTTTTCGAACCCGGGTTTTAACTATTCTTGTTCTGTTAGAATTATTTTAAAAATAGTTAATTTTAAACGATGTATTTACCTATAAAAACATTGTTGCAAACTCAATGGTCCAGTTTTTCACTTAGATTTTTATAAAAATATGATAAAACAATGAATATTTTTAGATGACAGCACTGGACAAAGTATTTTCACCCCGTGCTATAGAAAAACGATGGTATAGCCATTGGCAGAAAAAAGGTTACTTTCATGCAGTACCAAATTCTGGGAAACAGCCATACTCTATTGCTATCCCCCCCCCAAATGTTACGGGCATTCTTACTATGGGACATGTATTAAACAATACAATTCAAGATGTTTTGATAAGAAAGGCACGAATGGAGGGATTTGAAGCCTGCTGGATACCGGGAACTGACCATGCATCTATTGCTACGGAAACCAAAGTGATGCAGATGCTGCAGGACAAAAATATAGAAAAAGATGCTCTCACCAGAGAAGAGTTTTTAAAACATTCATGGGAATGGAAAGAAAAGTATGGTGGTATCATTATCCAACAGTTAAAAAAACTTGGATGTTCTTGTGACTGGGAAAGAGAAAAATTTACTATGGACGATGGATACTCAAACGCTGTTCTGGAAGCATTTGTACGGCTCCATAAAAAAGGGTTGGTGTACCGAGGGTATCGTCTTGTAAACTGGTGCCCAGCGTCACAATCTGCAATCAGTGATGAGGAGGTTAATCATAGAGAAGTTCAAGGGTTTTTATGGACGATCAGCTATCCTTTAAAAGATAAAAACGGTGCCATTGAAGTTGCAACAACCCGCCCTGAAACTATGCTGGGAGATACCGCTGTGGCGGTCCACCCTAATGATGATCGGTATAGAAAATATATAGGGCAGGAAATTGAACTTCCTTTAACCGGAAGAATTATCCCTATTATTGGTGATGAGTTTGTGGACCCGGAATTTGGAACGGGATGTGTCAAGGTAACCCCTGCTCACGATCCCAATGATTTTGAAATGGGAAAACGCCATGATTTAAATTTTATAAACATCATGAACCCGGATGCATCTTTGAATGATAATGTACCGGGAGAATTTATAGGGTTAACTCGGGAAAACGCAAGAAAACAGGTTATAGAAAGATTAAAATCCTGTAAATTAATTTCAAATGAAAAATCCTATACTCACAGCGTGGGATTTTCAGAGCGGGGAGATGTCCCCATTGAATATTATTTATCTGAGCAATGGTATTTAAAGATGAAAACCTTGGCAGAACCGGCGATAAGGGCGGTTAAGGATGGGGACATTAAGTTTCATCCTCCTCACTGGGTGAAAACCTATGATCATTGGATGCAAAATATAAAAGACTGGTGTATCAGCAGACAATTATGGTGGGGACATCGAATTCCTGTTTGGTATAAAAAAGGAGTTGACCCCTCATTAAAAGAAAATATTCATGTTTCTGTGGATGGGCCAAAGGACCCTGAAAATTGGGAGCAGGATGAGGACGTTTTAGACACCTGGGCGAGCTCTTGGATCTGGCCCTTTGGAGTGCATGACTGGCCTGACAATTCAGATGATTTAAATTCTTTTTATCCCACAAACACCTTGGTAACTGGTCCAGATATTATATTCTTTTGGGTGGCACGGATGATTATGGCAGGATATAAATTCATGGATCATCTTCCGTTTAAGGATGT
>CAZOUJ010000017.1:0-2892 GCA_964582955.1 uncultured bacterium | reverse complement strand
GAAAAAGTGAGAAAACTGAGCAAGTCACTGGGGAACTCTCCTGATCCTTTGGACTTGATTGAACAATATGGTGCTGATGCGATCCGTTTCAGTATATTGTTAATTTCACCTCAGGGAGTAGACGTTTTATTTTCTCCTGAACGAATGGAACTTGGGAGAAATTTTATGAATAAACTCTGGAACGCAGCACGTTTTGTAAAAATGAATACGCCACCACCAGAATTATTACCTGAGATTGGTGAAGTAAAATCTGAATTCAAATTACCTGAAAAATGGATTATCAGCAGACTGAACAATACAATAATGGAAGTAAACAGGCGGCTAAACAAATTTCAATTTAATGAGGCAGTAAAAGTTATTTATGATTTTACTTGGAGTGATTATTGTGATTGGATGATCGAAATATCAAAAATTTCTTTCTATGGAGAAGATATAAAACGTAAAAAATGTTTTCAGGTAGTATCGGTTTCTGTTTTAAAACAGATTTTATGTCTGTTACATCCGTTTGCTCCGTTTATTACAGAAGAACTCTGGCATCAATTTTGCGATGAAGGTGAGGGAGATATTATTATTGAGAAATGGCCTGATTATAATAAAAACGAAGTAGATGAAAACGCACAACAGATGATGGATATCCTTAAGGAAATTATCACTTCTGTTCGATCTGTTCGAAACAGGATGGGTGTTCCACCCTCAAAAAAAGCGGACCTTATCGTCCGAACCGAGAATGAAGAGCTTTTTGAAAATTATCAGCATATAATACAATCGTTGGGCAGTATCAATAACATTACTATTGGCTCAAGCATTCAGAAACCGCCCCACTCTGCTACAATCGTTGTGAGAGAGATGGAGATTTTTATTCCACTGGAGGGATTGATTGATATAGACCTTGAAAGGACACGATTGGAAAGAAGGAAGGAGGAACTGACTGGGCATTATGAGTCAGCATTAAAAACTATAAATAGTAAATTATTCTTGGAAAAAGCTCCGGTATCAGTGGTGGAAAATAAAAAGAAAAAACTAACTGAAATGAATTCAGAGTTAGAGAAACTCGTATCAAATTTGGAGATGCTAAATTGAAAAATATATTTTTGTTATGGTTAACATTATGCCTGCTTAACGGGCAAAGTATGAACGCCAATTTGACCTTGTATAAAAATGGTTATACAATGGTAAAACAGCCTGCTTTTTGGGATGTTGTCAAGGGTAAAACCCAAATAACTTATTCTTTGATTCCCAACCAATTATTTCCGGAGACACCATTTTTATCCATAACGAATGGTGTGGAGATAATGTCTCAGAGGTTGAACAGGAACATTTTTTCCAGTGACTCCTATTTCAAATCTAAATTAGGAAACATGGTAGAAGCCTATCCAGAAGATGGGAAATCAGTGTATGGACAATTAATCGAGTTCAACGGGAAATCAATTACTATCCAAAGTAAATCTTGGGTCAAAATGATTCCACGGGAAAAATTAACATTACTTACAATCAAAGAAAAGGTAGAAGATGTTCAGTTTAGGCCCAAATTAGAGTGGGACATTAAGGCAAGCCAATCTGGACAAATCAATGGTGATATATTATACATGACTGGAGGTATTGAATGGAAATCAGTTTACCGACTCATTACAAGCCCAAACGAAGAATCTGCTGAACTGGTTTCTGAAGCACTCATCTTCAATGACACGGATTTGAATTTTGAGGAATCCCGATTGAAATTGATTGAAGGGGATTTACATAAAACATCATCCCATCATCCTATTGGGTACGGTCCCCAAATGATCCAATCTATGAGAACACAGGATGAATCATTGGCCAAACAGGAAATGGAAGAAGCCCCGTTGGGGGATTATTATGTTTACTCCATAGAAAACAATGTATCTTTAATGCCAGGGGAAATGGTAACGCTTACACTATATTCTCCCAGAGATATTTTATTCAAAAAGACATACCTTTTTGAAAACCGTGAACGTCAGAAAAAAGAGGAACCTTTAACGGTAGAGCTGGAAATTGCAAATACGGAGGAAAATAATTTATCCATACCATTACCAGCGGGGAAAGTTGAAATATACCTTGAGACATCGGAAGGAAATATTGAATTTATTGGTGAAGATAATATTAGTCAGGTTCCTAGAGGAGAAAAGGCCAAACTAACAGCTGGCAAAGCCTTTGATGTAATTGGGAAACGGAAAATCGTAAATTTCGATAGACAGAGGAAAAGCGAAGAGGCCTCTATTGAAATAGAAATTTTAAACAAAAAGGATCAATCAGCTCAGGTAAAAATAATTGAACACATAAGGGGTGACTGGGTGATTAAAGATTCAAACAAACAGTGGATTAAAAAAGATGCCTACACACTTTATTTTCCATTGACCATACCATCGGGGGGGTCAGATATAGTAATGTATACATACAAAAAGGAATGGAAATAGGTATCATATGACTTGTCTTTGGTATGTTAAAAACATTGTTTAAAAAATACCGATTCATTTAGTAAAAAATACAATCTATAAATTCACGAAGAAGAATTGAATGAGCCATATAACGCTGTCTTCTTCATTACAATATATCAAGGGGCTTGGGCCTGTCCGTACACAGGTATTATCTGAGATGCACATCCAAACGGTTGAAGGATTGCTGTATTATTTCCCCCGCAGGCACTTAGACCGCACAACCGTAAATCCTATTCATCACATAGAACGTGATAGGCATTGTACCGTTGTGGGGACAGTGCAGAAAACCATGGTTCGGAAAATGGGCAGGAAATCTATTTTTGAAGCGGTTTTGTTTGATGGGACAGGACAACTTTCATTGGTGTGGTTTCATTCTGTCCCTATTATAGCAAAAATGCTACAAGAGGGAGACCTGCTTGCAGTGACAGGTAGGTTGGGT
>CAZOUJ010000016.1:17908-18280 GCA_964582955.1 uncultured bacterium | reverse complement strand
ATTTACTTAATTCAATAAATTCAGTTTCAACTTTAGGTAAGTTCTTTTCAATAAATTCTTTTGTGTAGATATGACTTATAACTGATTCCTCATGGTCCCAGACATTTCGAAGAATCAATAGCTGTCTTAATACATTCCCAGATGCCAAAACTGTTTGAAGTCCGCGACGATATTCATCCCATTTCAAGGTTCCTGTTTTCCGTTGAAGTCCAGATAGAATATTCCCGAGTGGTGTTCCAATCACTTTTTCAAGACTCCTGGGGATATGATCTGAAAGAGATCTCAACGAATGAAAAATTCCATGAATATCATACCCCGCAAACAGTTCGTCACCGCCAATGCCGGACAGCGCGACCTTGAGGCCGATTTCGG
>CAZOUJ010000016.1:14837-17898 GCA_964582955.1 uncultured bacterium | reverse complement strand
TCACATGTTCTGACACAAACCGGGACATCATGTATCCCTGAAGCAGATTGATCTTTGGCACTTCTGCGTGCCAGATCACATTGGGGAAATACTTTAATGGATCGGGGTCAAGGCTTAGCGTATGATGGTTGGTTTCGAATCGATCAGCTATCATTTGAGCACTCTCAAACTCGTCTGTGGGCTCGTTAAATCCAAGTGTAAATGTACTAATATCTTTCACACCCAGTTCTGACATCATTGCTACAAGAGTGGATGAATCCATACCTCCCGAAAGATAAACACCAACCGGTACATCGCTGACAAGCTGGCGGCGAACAGCTTCTTTTATTTTAACACGTATTCCATCTCTTGCGTCTGCTGGCGAAATATTCTGAATGGCTGGATTGAATTTGTAATAACGCTGTATATCGATTCTTTCATTTTCATAAACAAGATAAGAGCCTGAAGGAACATGGTGAATATCTCTGAAGAGTGTCTGGGTAGATTGAATATACCTAAGGTTGGCAAGTAAATGGGTGGCATGATCATTACGTTTGCGGGGAACGTCAGGATGCACCAGAATGGCTTTGGCCTCTGATGCAAAAATCAATTGTTGGCCACTAAAATAATAAAACAGAGGTTTTACACCAAAATGGTCGCGAGCAAGAACCACACGCTTGCGTTTCTTATCCAAGATGGCAAAGGAGAATATCCCGTTCAAATCATTGAACATGTCGAGCCCTTTTTCATCATATAAATGCACAAGGACTTCAGTATCCGAACTTGTTTTGAATAAATGACCCTTCGTTTCCAGCGTATTTTTAATATCCATGAAATTATATATCTCACCGTTAAAAATTACGCCCACGGTTCCATCTTCATTAAATATTGGCTGGTCTCCAGTCTCAAGGTCAATGATTCGCAACCGGCTGTGTCCCAACCAGAACTTTTCATACCGATAAATGGTTGTATTTTCCGGCCCTCGGTGAGCAAGCATGTGACACATGGATTCAATGTGTTTTTGCTGGTATCCTTCTGCTACAATTCCACTAAATCCACACACAGCTATGAAGAAACAGTTTTATTTGGTAAAATTTGTAGCGGTTCATTTAATCTTGAATGTAAGACACCACTTATATTTTCTTGGATTAACAAAAAAGTATTAATAAAACTAAAGATGGCATTTTTTTTCGATAATGGTATAAGCAATGGATAAAAATGAAAAGATATAGTGAATACAATATAACTTTTTCAAGAGTTGCAAATTGATAATATGCTTCAGGCGCAAACTCTAATATTAACTCATGTTGCCCCTCAGGAATGACCAATGCCATCTGGATATGGTTTGCTTTGTGAAGAGGAACTAATATACCATTTAAATATGCCTTCCATCCCGGTTCGTAATAAGATTCAGAAATAACAAATAGTGAAGATGTACTAGATTGAAGATCCCACCTCACATATCCAGGTTTGAATTCTTTTAATCTAAATGTCTTCTCCCCATTAATATCAATATCCAGATCTAAAACATCATGAAGGATGGCTTCATCCCCAGGAGAAAAATTTCCGCTATTCATAAAGTTTAATCTGTCCACAGCATTTGATATTACTCTGGTATTTTTCACAAAATATCCTCTAGGAAGAAAATTTTCATTACTATAAACATACATTGAGGTCCCGGATATTTCAGGAATAAGTGAAAGCATAGGATTATGCATGGGAGTTTGACTAATTATATATTTTACATTCATCATTTCAACAACATTCATATTAATGGGAAATCCATTCGCCATTGGATGATATAGATTATTGGTTATTATTTCCTGAATACCATTCATTTTTATTGCACTATAACCACCAATACTTTGATGATAATAGCTCCATCGGTTAGTTCCAAATAATTTGCCAACAGGAAATATCCTGAATGTTGCTTTATCATTTAATAAAAATTTGTCTAATGGTGTTTTCTTAAACTGTTTTCTTTCCAGCTTTTTTAAATCAGAAAATTTAATTTCCTTTTTTGATTGAACATTAATCAAATCAACAATCATTATACCTATAAGCAATATTGCCATAATATGAGAGTTTATCCTTTTCATAAAGTAGGCAACTATCACTCCAAAACTTGTTCCCACTATTAGGAAATACCGCCAAAAATCATTTAATAATATTTCTTTCCTTATAGTTTTTATAATCCGGATTGTTTCTTGCCCATATGAATCATTTGTATGATTAAATGATAACCCAAGAGATAAAAACCATATGAAAATTCCAGCTTCACAAAAACCTCCTAGAATCCATGAAGTCTGCCGAAAATCCTTTTTTTCTGCTCCCATGAGATATTCCAAACCAAATGCAGAAATAATGATGATAATGAAAAAAGTCACGGTAATCGACATCATAGGTGCACGGAATTTGTTAAAAAACGGAAAATAATTGAAAAACAGGGAATAAAACGATTCAAAGTGGCGGCCAAATGATAGCAGAACAAGGAAAATTGATAACCCTACTAATCCTAAAATAAAATAGTTTTTTCGAGTTGATATGATTCCTAAAATAAATAGAATTAAAATCAGAGGCCCCATATATTCATAAGACTGAGTAAAAGGCATATAACCCCAATAGCCAGGATTTTTTTTTCCTTTCAATGATTGGTAAGTTTCACCATCATACTTTTTCCAAGACATCCCTCCAAAATAATGTGGCAATATCCATGTTCCTATTTCAGCAGGATGTGTAGACCACTGAGTAGCATAGCCCAAGCCCACTCCATCTGATTTATTCTGGTTTGTATCAGCCTTATCTAAATTAATTGTATTCGCACCCCTTGTAGAATATGGTAAATATTCTTTAGCAAGGAACAGCGGTTGGGATGCAGACATTAATGCAATAAAAATACCAATCAGAGTGAGGATGGCAGAATTTATAATGAGATTCCATTCTTTATATTTAATCCATCGAAAAAGAAAAACAATACCAATTACAAAAATCAGTAAAGCAGTATAAAAAACAATTTGATAATGTTGGGTGCGGATCTGGATTCCCCAAGCTAAAGCAAATAGCCCCATGGAGATTAAAGATA
>CAZOUJ010000016.1:0-14827 GCA_964582955.1 uncultured bacterium | reverse complement strand
AAAGATAATTTACGAAAAAAGTATACAGCTGTCATACTTACCCAGGGTAATATCATAACTGCCCTGAATTTCATGAAGTGTCCTTCCGCCCACAGTGCCTGATAATGTGGGTACAAAACAAAACCCAAAGCACCAAAAAATGACGGTAACTGACTTAGACCAAGAAATCGACAAAGGAAGAATACACCGAAACCTCCCAGGATATACCAAAGAAAAATATTGTTAACAATCTTGTCAATGAAACTAAAAATAGAATCAATCGAAATGGCCTTGGGAGGAATACGAAAATATACAGGCATGCCCCCAAAAAGTGAAGGGTTGTAGAGAGCTGTTTCACCTGTCTTATTTTTATATTCTTTTAATTGCTTTGTTTGTCCTTTGGAGGCAATGACATCAACTCCCTGGGGTGACAGTCCATCCAACACCATTGGCTTTAACAAAACCGCCATTAAAATGATGATAATTACAGGAAATACATAATCAGGAATCTTGATGGTCATTTATTCTAACCGTATATCACCGAATCTAATCGGAATAATATTTTTTTGTAAATCCTATGAATGGATTTGCATTGAAAATAACTCTTTTAATATAAGCAACTATAAACCCAGTGCCATATCCAATAATTTGAAATGGAATAACTAAGATTAAATGCCCAAATACTTTTGGATCCTTATATTTTATCGAACCCAAAATACACTGGACTAGAAATAGCAATATTCCTAACATTAATAAATAGGAAAAATATGAAATAGATAAAATGCTTCCAATTATTATGATAATAATGGAGAAAAAGCCGATAGAAGGGAAAAAATGTATTGGTTCCAAAAGCGCTTTATCAATCTTACCCAAATTAATTCGTGCTACTCCCCAGTTAAAGGTCTGTCTGAAAAATAATTTTAATGAAGTCCGCCTCCTATGGTAAACAATAGCATTTTGAATAAAACTGACTTTTACTCCAGATTTAATTATCCTGTGACTTAGCTCTATATCTTGACCATGGCGAAGATCCCCAAACCCACCAACCTTGTCCACTAATTGTCTAGTCATTCCCATATTGTGGGAACGGGGATAAAATTTTGCGAGCATCTTATTGCTGTGCCCTCGTATCCCTCCTGTTGTAATAAAGGATGTCATGGAATAATCAATCGCTTTCTGAATAGGTGTAAAATCAGATTTCGCCCCATCAGGACCACCACATGCATCGAATCCTTCCTCTTTATAATAATCAAATATAGTCTCCATCCAAAGAGAATCGGCTTCACAGTCTGAGTCTATAAATAAAATCAATTCCCCTTGACTATTTTTAATGCCATGGTTCCGTGCAGCACCAGGACCTTGATTATTTTTTGTCAAATATTTTAGACTGAAATTTACCTCTTCTATTAAGGACTGTATTACTGTTTCAGTATGATCTGTTGAACCATCATCTGAAATGATCATCTCAAAAAGGGAATGATCCATGGTTTGATTTTGAATTGACTGGACTAAAAAAATCAATTCATCTGCTCTATTGAATGTGGGAGTAACGACAGATATAACCGGAATATCGGTTTTCGACATAAATTATTTTAAAATCTGTTTGATTCTATTTTCTCTTTGCTGAGTTACTTTTGCAATCATTTCACCAATTAATCCAATTGAAAAAAACCATAAGCCCAAAACAAACAACATCCCACCAAATGCAATCAATGCGAAATGAATTTTAAAAGGTTCGTTAAAAAACAATTTTAAGATAACTACATAAATTTCAATACCAAAGGAACTTAAGAGACTAATCAATCCAAAAAATCCGAAAAGGTGCAAAGGACTTTGGGTGTAACGATGAAGAAACAAAATAGTCAATAAATCAAAAAATCCATGAAATAATCGTGCACTGCCGTATTTTGTTATTCCATATTTACGTTCTCTATGATGTACAGGAATTTCAGCGATTTTAAATCTTTTTTGGCCTGCCAATGCCGGAATATACCGATGACGACCTCCATAGATTTCAAGGGTGTTAATAACAGTCCTTCGATACAGTTTTAATCCACAATTGAAATCGTGGATTTTTACTCCTGTCATTAATCGGGTTACCCAATTAAAAAATTTTGATGGTATTTTTTTTGACAGGGGATCTTTTCGTGATTTTTTCCATCCAGAAATTAAATCATAACCTTCCAATAATTTTTTATTTAAATTTTTTATTTCACATGGATCATCCTGTAAATCTGCATCCATTGTTAAAATATAATTACCGGTTGCAATTTTAAATCCTTCTGACAAAGCTGCAGATTTTCCATAATTTCTGTGAAATTGAATCAGTTTTACTCGTTTGTCTTTCTCATGCAAAGATCTGATAATCTCTCCTGAATCATCCGTTGAACCATCATCTACAAACAATATTTCCCATATAAAAAATGAAGCAACATTTACCTTTATTTCCTCGTATAATTTGATTAATGATGATGCTTCGTTATAAACAGGAATTACTATTGATAGTGCTTCATTTTTTATCATATTTTAATTATTCAGTTTGGTTTGATACAAAAGAGCATCTTCATAAAATTCACGCTCAATTATTTCAATAGTTAGATCAATTTTAGGTTCCTTCAGATTTACTTTCACGATTTTCACCAATCTCTTTTCTTGGGATTTATTTGTAGAGAAAAAAATAGAACCATTCCCAATTTTGAAACCAGGTTCATCTTTTAATTGTATATCAGATACAGATATATTTCCCCACAAATAATTCTGGAATACAACGGGAGTGACCACATCACTCAATGAGTAATATTGAATCAAATTATTTAGGTCATATTTATTATTATTTTGATGATTTATTATGAAGATCTCCTTCTTATTTCCCTTAATGGAGTAGAGCTTTCTTCCTAAAATATCTTTAATATGAACTTGAGAGCTATCCCTAGTTGATGTAAAGGAAAAATAGAGTTTTCCCCTTAACGGATTTGCAGAAGAAATCTTCCCTTTCCCCACACAACGAGTAATTAAAATATTATCTAATGTGTTATCATAGTTCATAGTATGAACTATTTGAGATTTTTCCCTCTGGATCCAAGAACTACAACCTGAAATGATCATTCCAATACATAAAATAATACTATGATTATTATGGGGCACTTAATTTTTTCTCTAACTCTTCATTCTCCGGATTTATATTAAATGCCTTTTTCCAATAGATTTTGGCATCAGAAATATTATTATTAGCTTTATAAACATCACCTAAATGTTCCAACACGATAGCATTATCATTTTCAATTTCGATGGATTGTTTTATGTAGTCCAATGCCATGGTGTTATTTCCAATTCTGAATAGGATCCATCCCATGGTATCCAAATAAGCGGCGCTTTCAGGTACCAATTGAACCGCTTTACGAGATAGTTCCAAAGCAAAATTTAATTGTTCATTCCGTTCTACTAAACTGTATGCAAAATTATTAAATGCCTGGGCATCTGTTGTATCTGTTGCAATTAAAATTCTGTATAGACTGTCAGATTTCGTCCAAGACTTTATGGTATCATAGAGTATGGCAAGATTATGCATGGCATTTCTAGAGTCAGGATTTAATACTAATGCCCGCTCATAAAAAGGAATTGCAGAAATTTTATTATCGGTTTGATTCAGGATAAGTCCTGTTAAAAATTGAATCATATAATTAGATTGGAATTGTTTCGAAGCAGGTAAAAGAATTTCAATTGCTTTATTAATTTCATTGTGATTCAGGTATAACAAAGCTAAATCAGAAAATCCAATTGGATTGTCAGAATGATGCATAATCAGATTTCTGGCATATTCTTCCGCTTTTAAAAAAATACCCATTTCCTCATATATTAAAGTTAAATAATGTAGAGCTGTTTGGTCCTTGGGGTCTTTAGCTAATACATTTGTAAATATAGCTATTGATGAATCTGGTTGATCATTATCAAAATAAAGAATACCTAATTGATTCATAGTCTCGATAGAATATCCTGTCACCTCCAGCATTTTTTTCAATGACCAAATTGTTTTGTCCTTATTCCCAAATGCCAAAGAAATATTAATCATTTTTTTGATGTAATTCAAATTGGACGGGTTCAACAGTATTAATTTCTGCATCAATTCAATTGTGATAGATTCATTCCTTAGTTGTAATGCCAATTCTGCTGCTGTTTCTAAATATGATAATTTATTAGGCTCAACATTATGCGCCTGCTGATAATAGGAAATTGCATCCTCAAAATTATTTTGTAATCGTGCCAATTCTGCTAAAGAGAGGATGTATTTTACAGAATCGGGATTCTCAACGGATAATTGCAGATAAACCTTTTCTGCTTCATATAAATTTTTTAAAGCAAAAAACCGTTTTGCTAATAATTCTTTAATGTTTTGATCCTCAGAGTCTATCTTAATTGCATTTCTCATATGAAAAATTGATAAATCCGGTTTTTTTAACATCCAATAACAATCTGCAAGAGAAAGGTGAATTGTACTTACATTTTTGTCAATCAACAAAGCATTCTGTAACTCAACTGATGCCAATGCATAATCCCCCTGATTTATATACAATTGACCTTCCATGAAATATTCTAATGCCTTTGGGTCTGGTGATTCAGCCACTTTTGACTGCGGTCGTATTTGTAAATTTGTTGATGTGGGGGAACAACCAGAAAGAATGAATACCAAGACAAACAGAATAAAAAACATACCCGGAACCGATATTAATATTACTGATTTACTGCGTTGATGCAATGGAATCCTTACGTGTGAAAGAAACCATATTGCCACCTTGCCTTTTTGATTCATACAATGCTTGATCTGCTTTTCCTATCAAAGGTTCTATTTTATCAGCATCTGCAGGAAATTCCGCCATTCCTGCACTGATAGTCATACGAACTTTAACATCCTCATATTCAAAATCAAAATTTGCAATATTACTCACCATTCTTTTCGCAACGTGGCGACATTTTGAGATATCTGTGTCCACTAATATAATGATATATTCTTCACCACCATATCGTGCTACAATATCAATATTTCGTACACTGTCTTTCAATAACTGTGCTGTTGATTTAATAACATAATCACCATATGGATGACCATAGGTATCATTGATACGTTTGAATTTATCCAAATCAAACATGATAACGGCTAAACTTTGTTGAGTACGGTTTGCCCGATTTACCTCCTCTACAATACGCTCATCAAAGGCATTTCGATTTAATAATCCCGTTAATCCATCATGGATAGATGAATTATGAATCTTTTGAAATTCTTTTAACCAAGATAAGATATAACCCAAGGTTGAAGACAATAATTCAAGTAGTTTTTGATCCGAATCAGCAAAAGGTTTGGATGTCAATCGTTCCAATCCAATGATACCTTTTACCGTGTTCTTTATATACACTGGTAAGATAATGACAGATAAAAATTTGTGTTGTTTATCTGAATTGCCATTAAATCTATATTTTTCGGAATAATCTTCTTTCCAATTATTTGATCGGATACTCTCATCTCTTAATATCGCTCTTCCATGCAAAGAACCATGGATATTGAATTCCAACCCAACATTGATATCATCTTTTATTCCATCTACACATTTTAATTGAGCATTTTCTTGATCAACCAAAAAGGAAATACTTAATTTATCATAGGTAAAAAATCGATGGCATAGACTTTCTACTGCTTCATAAATATCCTCTTCTTTAGAGTACATATCAACCGATTTATACAATTGACTGATGTGAGAATTATAATAATTATCAGCCAGCAGTGACTCAATTTTATCAATTTTAGACATTCCTAAGGTTATAAAATCCCCATTATAACCTATGATATTCAGATCTCGGTTTTGAATTTTGCTGAAATGATCCGAATAAACCAAAATAAAACCCACAGGGTGATCGTTGTACATAATTCGTGACCCGATAATACATTCACTTCCTGACCATTGATTTTCACCAAAGAATTCATCGAAACAACTGGAATATTCATTTTGTTTAAACAATTGACTTTCATCTCGAGTTAACAATTTAGTTGCCAGCTTAACATTTAAATGAATTTTTTCTATGTATTTTTTTGAGGAACCTGTTTGAAGTAAAAATTCATTATTTCCTGAGTGTAAGATATATACAGCAGACTCATATTCCGAGTTTACTGCTTGTATGGATGTACAGACAGTCTGAACAAGTTCAATGAATTGATCCTGTATGCCATCCTCAATATCTGATCCAACGAAAACTTGCAGACGATCTTCAAGTTCTTTTTTTACCATTATTTTTTCACTTCCATTTTTAAAATAAGAATAAATCGTAATACCTAAAATTAGCAACAGAGCAATTATGATTAAAAGAGTTCCCGTCATAAGAGAATTTTGTTACCCTAATTAAACCCATTGATGTTCATGAACTTATTCCAAACAAATCAGTAAAAACTAAAAAAATCCCCGCTGAAAAACTAATATAATCAACGGGGAGAATAAAAGAGTGTTTAGAATAATTCAGTTATCTTTCACAAAAGTTGCTTTATCGTCAAGTGGAAAGGAGGGTTTTCTATGGTTCTCTTTAACAGATGTTGAATCAATCTCATCCTTATCCTTTGTGTCAGCAAGAGTATTCATGGTATTCGGATTCGTCAAAAGGCGAGAACTCTTTGGTTGTTGAATAACAATCTGTGGTTGCTGTTTTATTGGATGAGAAATGTTTCCAGATTGCACATTCTGTAATAACTGTATTCCCAACCAGATAAAACAAACTAATGCAACAGAAAAAACACCTGCATATACAGGAGTAAATCCGAAATAGATTCTACCTGCGTGTGAGGAACTAGCCGGTTTATTCTTTTCAATTTCTAATTTATTATATAATCTATCCATGAATCCATCTGGGGCAGGGACTGAATTCATAGATTTTATTGAATTCATTGTATTTTTTACGGATTCCACAATTTCCCTACACTCTGAATTTGAATCTAAAAAAGCTTCAAATTCTTTTCGTTTTGGGATAGATAATTTATTTTCCAGATAATCTGATATTAAATCTTCAAACTGATAACGATTCATCTATAAGTTTTTCTCCATTTATCTATATTCTTTAAGTGTTTGTTGCAGTTGCAATCGAGCCCGATTAATTCTTGATTTTACGGTTCCAAGGGGATCATTGACAATTTTACTGATTTCTTCATAGGAATGTTCCTGAATATCTCTCAGAATGACCACCGTCCTGAAATGAAGGGGCAATTGTAAAATTGCTTTCTGAATGTATCTCTCTGTATACTCTCCCTGTACTATATCTTCAGACTGTAATTCTGTGGATGGAATTTCATATTTTCTATCATCCGTATTCATTTGGCTTAAAAGGGTCACTTTTCGTCTTTTTCGTTTTCGCAATTCTGTCTTTGCAAGGTTTCCTGCTATTGTATAAATCCAAGTAGAAAATTTAGCAATTTCTTTGTAATAATGTTTATGAGTATACACCTTAAGCATCGTATCCTGGACAATATCTTCTGATAATTCCATATCACCTACAAACCGGAAAACAAATGTCATTAAGCGATCCCTGTAACGCCGAACCAATTCGATATATGCCTGCTCATTTCCATTTTGAAAGCTAGCAATCAACTCTTCATCTGTATATTGATATTGATTCTGCTGATTAACTGATTGCATGGAAAAGGAATTTTGTAAATGCTGATTCATGATTGATGACTGATGTTTTTATTTTTCTGTCTAGCGATGCAAGATAATGAATAATATCTTCAAGTTCATTTAATGAATAATACTTTGCTCCAATGGGTACTCTTTTTTTTACATATGGTGATAATGGAATAGAACCAATATTTGATAAAAAAGTTCCATTTGAAATTTTTAAATAATAAAGGCTCGTAAAAAATGTAATGAGTATATTCATCACAATAGAAAAATCAGGTGCTAAATTAAGATAGGATTTCCCTCGAATAAGGGCATCATTTAATTTTTTCCGGGCAAGAACATCCAAAAATTCCCAGTTTTGATATGATTTTTGCCAAAGCAGGCTTTCCTTTATATCTTTTGCTGTGATTTGTCTCGACCCGCTGAATCCAATACAAATCTTATCAATTTCATTTGCAATGTGATAAATGGAATCACCAAACAAATGAACTATTTGTGTAATGGCATCACCTGTTGCAGATATATTTTTTTCTTTGAAAAGTGCACTTGCCCATTTTTTTAAATCTGAATTGAAAGGAGTTCTCATATCCAGAGGCTTAACTATCTTTTCAAGATTTGAAAGAAATTTCGTTTTTTTATAAAAATTATCGTTAATTATCACAAGGGTGTGCTGAGCATTAGGATTCTCACAATAGGATAAAAATTCTTTCTGTATTTTCCCCTTCAATTTCTGTGGATAAAATAGTATCAGCAGTTTTTTTGACGAAAATAAGTCCGATGTGTTCAGCATATCCATCAACTGACCTTTTCTCAACTCATCCGGTATAATAACGGTTTTTGAGACCGAGCCATGCCGATTTAATTCAGCTTCTATTTTTTTTATTAAAAAACGATGTAAAAAATGTTCCGGTCCTTTAAACAAATAAACGGGTTTAATTTTTCCTGAACTGAATTCCCTTTCTACAGATTGGGGATCAAGTGCCATTATTTTTTTTCCCATCTATTATGCTTACAATGATAATGATCACAAATGCAAAGATAAAACTGGTCAATCGCTCTGTAACTGATGATTGGAGTAACTCAACATTTGCCCAGATGATAGTCGTAATAAATCCTGTCAGGAGTCCCGCAATAATCCCTTTTCTAGTTATCCTTTTCCACCATAATGTCAGGACCAATGCTGGTCCAAATGCCGATCCAAGCCCACTCCAAGCGTAACTGACAATACCAAATATTTTTTTTCCCTGCAACTCAGAAAATAGTGCGATTCCAAATGCAACTAATCCCAATAGTACAATCATAATTCGACTCAAATTAACCAAGGATCGATCCGATAATTTCATCCCTAAATATTGATGTATAAAATCTTCCGTAATTGCTGATGTCGATACCAAAAGTTGGGAATCTGCTGTGGACATCATGGCCGCCACAGCACCAGATATAAAGAGACCAGCAATAATTGGATGAAGTAATTCAGATGCCAATCGAGGCATAGCCTGTTCACTATCCACATTTTGAAAATATTCTGGGCCGAAGTACATGAGGGAAACCAACCCAATTAAAAATGCACCTGTTATCCCAGGTATCGCCCATGCAATTGCTATTTTCCTAGCGATTTTTACTTCTTCCGATTTACGAATTGCCATGTATCGGATGACTAAATGAGGCTGACCTAAATATCCCAATCCCCAGCTCAATCCGCCCAGGGCAGCCATTAGACCAGCGATTCCGGATTTTCCCATTAAATAAGATGAATTATTTACTGAATTATGACTGTTAAAAATCGTTTCAGCTTGGGATAAACTATCAGCCAATGTCCGTTCTGAATTCAGCAACTCAATAAATCCTGCAATTGGAAGAATGACCAATGTTCCAAACATAAGGATTCCCTGTAAAAGATCTGTCCAAGCAACAGCATAAAAGCCTCCCATCAGTGTGTAAACGATTATAATAGCTGCTCCAATGGATATACCGTATATGGGACTCATATTGAATAACGAATGAAGTACTTTTCCAGATGCATGAAATTGTGCCGAAACATAAAATGTAAAGAAAAATGCAATAATAAATGCAGAGAACAATCGAATGATATTTGTCTGATCATCAAACCGGCGATGAAGATACTCTGGAATTGTGAGGGTACCGTATTTCTCAGTTTCTTCCCTCAGTTTCTGAGCGATCAGAAACCAAGATGCGATAATTCCTAAAATAATGCCAATAACCGTCCATGTTTCTCCTAAACCGACCGTAATAGCAGCCCCGGGGAGTGCCAGGAGAAGCCAGGCTGATTCCCCGGATGCTCGTTCAGAAAAAGCCGTGACCCAAGGTCCAAGTTTTCTCCCAGCCAGTAAATAATCTTCCTGAGTTTTATTGAATTTGAATGTCCAGACACCCACACCCAATAAAAAAATTAGATAAAGAATAAAAATGATGCCAATTGAATCCATGTTAGATCACCAATGTTATAATTCCTACTGCAATACAATAGACTCCGAAATAATGAAATTTACCTTGTTCCAACCATCCCAAGAGCCATTTAAGAGCAACAACCCCAACACCGAAAGAACTTAGGAATGCAACAATACTTACTGAAAGCGGTAATTGAAACTCACCACTTACATCCAGTGCTGTTAGGATCCCTGCACCGCTGATTGCGGGTATGGCCAGTAAAAAAGAAAATCGTGCGGATTCTTTTGGTGATAGGCCTAAAAAGAGTGCAGTACAGATTGTCATACCACTGCGGGAGACACCAGGAATAATGGCAATTGCTTGAGCACATCCGATCAGAATAGATGTAACAATAGAGTGCTCTTTGTTTCCTCTTTTTATAAAAGATGAACAATACAATATTAATCCTGTAAAGATAAGCGCACCACCAACCGCATCCATATTGTCAAAAAGGGCTTCAAAAATATCCTTAAATCCCAAACCAATGCCAATCAAGGGTATTGTTCCAACCAGCACAAAAAAATATGAATAATTGTGATTTTTTTGATGTCAGTGATACTAAAAGTGACCTAATATAATCAAAAAATACTACAAGCACACTGGCCAGCGTTCCGAGATGAACGAGAATTTCAAATTCGTTTCCCGGTTGTTCAATACCAAGTATGGACTGCCCCAGAACTAAATGACCAGAACTACTAATAGGTAAAAATTCTGTGAATCCCTGGACAACACCAAGAACCAAAGCTTGAATCCAATCCATATATTACGCTTTTGTTTCTGTCCAACCCATAACTGCAATCATCCTGCCATTAAGCTCTTTTTCTCTTCGATATGAAAAAAATAGATCTTCCCTACAAAAACTGCACAAACCGCTATCATGAATCGCATTAGAGTTGATTTCCATCGAGATAAGTTGGTCAATAACCATTTCTTTTAAATTTACCTTGAACGATTCATCCCCTATTGGAAAAACATATTTTGAGGGAAACTTTGAAACAATATCATTTTTCACCTCAAAGTGGTTTTGGCAAATGGATGGACCTATTACTGCACGAATATCTGAAGGATCAGCTCCATTTTGAATCATTCTCCTTATTGAATTAATTGCAATTTTTCCCACCGTTCCTCGCCAACCAGAATGAATTAATCCGAAAAGTCCGGTTTTCTTTTCATGTAAAAAAAGAGGAATACAGTCAGCCACTTTTATAGATAGAACAACATTTTTATTCCTTGAAATGAAACCATCCACTTTATGCTTTTGTATGGGTTCATTCACAAATTTTACATTATTTGAATGTGTTTGCACGGCAGTACACATTCCTTTTTCAGACAATTGAAATATATGCGCCAACTTAGATCGAATCAAATCATTGTTCCCCTGTATATTACGTAAAGAAATCCATGCAATTAATTCAGGTATACCAAACCATAGGGAAAAATTGATATGATTCTCCAATGTATTAATTTTCAGGGAGTTTGGGGAGCGTAGGTTACTAGAGAATCAGAGAGAAAATGGCCCAACGGGTTAAATTGAAAATCTTTGTATCTTAAAATATTTACTGCTTGATTTATACATGATTGATCTGGGAAATAATAAGTATGGGAATGAGTTTCAATAAATTCAAATGATTCATTTTTTTCTTTAGACAAATGATTCAATAAAAATAATGCTGTATCATAACCATCAACAAATTCCGTATTCCCTCGGTTAAATTCTTGCTCATCGGATAAATTCAAATATTTATACATAGTTGAGGTTAATAAAAATAAATCCTGAAAATGAGGCCCAATATTATCTTTGTTTAATGTTTCCAAGTCCAGCCATCCGTCATGACCAACAATTTGAGTTTGGAGATTATACATGGGAAATTGTGTGCCCACAATAGAGAGATCGTTGTGAGATAATGGTAAATACAATCCATCGATGGTCGCCAAGGAAATTTTGCTTGAATCCCGTTTGGTTTTAAGGGGATTCTCCTCTTCGACTTCATCCTCGAAAAAATCATCAGTATCAATGGAAAACATTGCACTTAGACTATCAATATCCATTCCCAAAAATGGTGCAAATTCATTATCTTCCGGAATCAATTCCCAAGCCATTTTTCTCAGTGAAGAAAACTGACGTTTCATATTACGAGATTCCGAAGAATACCATTCCACAAGGATCGGGTTTATTTCCTTTTGGTCCAAGACCTTTAGAAATGCGTCAACGCATTGCCGACCTTCAGGAGTGGACGGCGCAATAATTGCGATGGAATCAAGTGCCAATATTTCCGTCATATATTTCGCAGCTAATTTCCCTTTCAGAGGAAAACTAGATTCCAGTTGGATTGCATTTGGAGATAACTCTATTAATCCTTCAGTGTTAAAATAGGGAAGAATTAAATTTTTCCCTTCGGCAAATTTGGAAGACACAGTGGCAAGAGAAAATTGAGAAGAAAGCGGACCGATAATTACAGGAATATTAGAATAACGAGATATATCCTTTAAATTTTGAATCGTTCCCATTAGACTGCTTTCATTATCATAAATGAGGAGTGAATAATCCAATTCTGTCTGAGTGAGAAATCCTGCCTGTATACCATTCAAAAAACGATTCCCCTTTGCTTCCGATTCTCCCGTCAATGGAAGAATGATTCCTATTTTTCTAAGGAAAGGCCTATCTTGGGCTACAGATTTAAGAATATCATCATAGGTGTTAAAATAACGTTCAGGCAGATTTAAGGGATCAATCTTATGAACAAAAACTTCTGCTTTTGATCTGTCACCATTCGTTAAATGACTTATTGCCGATGCAAGTTGCAAAATATCAATATGATGAGGCTCAATCTCCAGTAATCGAATGGCTTCGATGTCGTGAGCGGGAAGGCCAATTGATATTGTATTTAAAATCCGTTTATCTATTTTGGGTTTAATTTTTTCATCGGAATATTTTCGAGAAATTAAATAATATTCAAGGGCTTTTGAATACAACCCTTCGTTGACAAAAACATCACCAGCAATCTGATAAACTACATTTTTGTATTTACTCTCAGGATATAACGAAAAGAAATCGTGGACGGTCGATTTAGTTCCTTCCAAATCACCTTGAGCATTGGCACATTTAATCCGCAGAAGGAGCACAGCACTGGAATAATCTCCCCATTCCTCCAATGTCCGTTTGGTTAGTATCTTTTCAGCAATGGCTACCCTGTCTGAATTAAAATGTCGTACTGCAATCTCAAATTCGGTTTTAGGATTCTTAAGGGCAAAAAGGCAATGACTGCCAAGTATAAAACAGAAAATCGATTTATATAGACTGTTTTGAATCAATTATATTCTTTATTCTGCCGTTTTGGGACTTGTCTTGATATAAGGGACACTCATATTCCTTATCTTATGTTTGCATATACCATTACTACACATCATTTTAATCTTTCAAATTATTATAACTCTATCAGATGGAAGAGTAAAGCTACATAATGAAATAAATAAACTCCACCAAAAAGGAAGGGGCTATATAAAGATATATACTCACATAATTAAGAATGGTTTCAAGATTGGAAAAAGTAGGACAACAAGTTGATTCAATCATTAAAATGATGAAGAAAAAAGGAAAGTTTCTGAATCAACCTATTTATAGATGGTATAAAGAATAATAGAGCGGAAATGAGGGAGTATTAAAATCCTTCCATTTTTTTTAATGAACCATCTTCGTTGTAGTAAGTCCACTTACCAACTTCTTTTCCATCTTTGTAGTTACCTTCATAACTAATCTGTCCATTTTCGTAATACCAAATCTCTTTACCGTCTCTTTTTCCATCTTTGTGATTTCTTTCCATCCTTATCCGTCCGTCTTCGTAATAGTAAGTCCATTTACCCTCTATTTTTCCATTTTTCCAGTTTTCTTCCCACCCTATGTGTCCATTTTCATAATACCAAATATCTTTACCATCTATTTTCCCGTCTTTGTAGTATTTTTCTATTCTTATCTGGCCGTTTTCAAAATAATTAGTCCATTTCCCATCCTCTTTTCCATCTTTGTAGTATTTTTCTATTCTTATCTGGCCGTTTTGGTAATACTCAGTCCATTTTCCATCCCTTTTTCCATCTTTTAGGGTTCCTCTTCCGGATATCGCTCCATTTTCATAATATTCGATAGATTCCTCACAAAAAGTGAAAGAGAAAACAGAAAAAACTAATATTTTAAATAAATTTTTCATGGGTTTTCGATGAGGAGTTAATATTTAAAATTATTTTAGTACAAATCGAAGGGTTTGTCAGATTTGATAAAACCTCCATCAATTAGAACTCCATCTTGGAAGTTTCCTGACCAATATATATTTCCATCTTTATCATAGAAAATATTATTACCATATTTCTCTCCATCTTTATAATTCACTATACTATTTTTTTCTCCGTTAACATGAAAATGAATTATTTTACCATTTAATTTTCCATCTTTGTAACCTTCTGACTTTACCTTATGAAGAATATTATAGTTTCCATAACCAAAATAAATAAATTCACCATGTTCTTTTCCATCTTTGTAGTTTCCTTCATGCCATATCTGTCCATCTTCAAAGTAAGAAATCCACTTACCATGTTTCTCTCCATCTTTATGGTTTCCTATTTCATTGAACACTTCTTCAGATCCACAACCAAAAGAGAAAGAGAGAAATAAAACTACAATACAAATGATACAATTACTGGTTTTCATGCTCCAATACACAATCGTTTTCATCGGAAGTTCCACCCTGAAAAACTTTATT
>CAZOUJ010000015.1:0-18729 GCA_964582955.1 uncultured bacterium | reverse complement strand
TTTATATCCAGCAGGAAAATTGGGAAAAAGCAGAAGAATTTTTGGTAAAAGCTTTAGAAGTGGAACCGGAAAATCCTGAAATACCCTATTTACTTGGGAAATTGATCTATGCCAAGAGAAAAGAATGGGGGAAAATGAATGAGATGTTTGATCTTGCATTAAAATTAGATAAGGAAAAGGTCATACTGCAAGGAGGTACAGTTAAAGAATATGTGGAACAGTCTAGGAGTCAATTTTGGTCCAATAGTTTTAACCCTATATATTGGTCCCTCACATAACGCAAAACCCGGAGAATCTCAAACATATACAATCCTTGCTACATGCTACTATGAATCAGGAAACAGTGATCTTGCTAAAGATTATGCTGCCAAATCAGTCATGTTGTCACCTGGTGATTTTGATGCCAATTTTACTGCTGGACAGATTTTTTCTACATTGAATGATAAGGAAGGTGCGCTAATATATTTTGTGAAGGCAGTGGAAATAGATCCCACAAGCAGTAGCGCTATCCGACATCTTGCCCAATCATACTATGATTTGGGAAAAAAAGAAAAATCAATAGAAACATATCAAATTGCCATTAAAAATGAGACGGATAAGACAGTAAAAGCAGATCTGCATTTTAATCTTGGAGTGTTATTTATGCAAGTAGGCAGATTTATGGATGCCGAGGATAATTTTATGATGGCTTACGATTTGTATCCTGATGATGTTGAAGCTTTGGTTGGAATGGCGCTAACCTTTGAGACTGCAGAAATATGGTCTCGCTCAGAAAAATTTTATAGGGAATTAATTTCTTTAGAACCGAATAATCCGGAACATTATAAGGGAATGGCACGAATCCTGATAAAACAGGGGAAAAAGGATGAAGCAGAATATTATTTTAATAAATCAAAACGGGTTGGCTCTTAATAAATTTCAGTTTTCCTTTATACGCCTAATCTAATTTAATCCTTTTTCGTAAATACTCGTTTAAAGCATAATCCAAATCTAAATCCGTATACAACGGTACGTAATCTATCTTACGAAGTCCACATTGTTTTCGGTATCGTTCCTGATATGTTTTCGTAAGTGATTTATAAGCATCTCGAATTTGCCACGGCTCAGTTGTGATAATCTCACCGGTCTCCATATCTTTAAATCGTGTGCGGGTGTTGAAAGAAAATTCCATCTCTTCCCTATCTATAATGTGAAAAACTATCATTTCCTGTTTTTGATGTCTAAAATGCTTTAAGCCGTTAATTATTAAATCCATATCGTCCATTAGGTCAGAAATGATAATGGTCAAACCTCTTTTTTTGATTCTTTCAGCCATTTCATGTAGGACAGATCCGAGATTAGTATCCTGACCAGGGGTGATATTTTCGAGTTGAGTGAAAATAGAATTCAAATGACTTTGGGTAGCACGGGGTGGAAGGAGGGATTCAAGTTTATGATGGAATAAACCCAATCCGACACCATCCTGCTGGTGCAGCATTAGGTAGGAAAGAGCTGCAGTAAGGTAACTACCATATTCTAATTTTGTCAATTTCCCGCTTGAATAATTCATGGAATTACTTATATCCAAGAGAATATGAGACTGAAGATTGGTTTCCTCTTCATAACGTTTTGTGTAAAAACGGTCTGTTTTGCCATATAATTTCCAATCAATGTGTCGAATTTCATCTCCAGGACCATAGGCACGGTGTTCTGCAAATTCTACACTGAAACCGTGATAAGGGCTTTTATGCATTCCAATAATATATCCTTCCACCACCAATCGGGCACGTAATGCCATATTTTGTAATTTGGCTGCTGTTTCCGGTTGTAAATATTTTCTCTTATTCAGCGACATAAATTAAATAGCCGAGATTGATTCAGAATAAAACTAATTGATTGAATCCAGCAGTTTCAGCAAGATATCGTCAGGAGACACACCTTCTGATTCAGCATTGAAATTGGGTAGGATTCTATGTCGGAGGACTGGTAGAGCCATATCTCTGATATCTGAAATGTCTGGAGAAGGTCTTCCATCCAACGCTGCATTTGCCTTCGCTCCCAGAATTAAATATTGAGATGCTCTTGGTCCGGCTCCCCAATCTATCCATTCTTTTATAAAGTCAGGAGCATTATCAGCACCCGGACGTGTAGATGTGACAAAGTTCACAGCAAAAGATACCACATTTTCCGCGACCGGAATACGTCGGACCAGATTTTGAAAAGACAAAAGATCATTTCTGGAAAGAATCGGTTTATTTTCTATTTCAGTGTCTCCAGTCGTAGATTGGACGATCTTTATTTCATCTTCTTTGGAGGGATAATCAATTTTCAGATTGAACATAAATCGATCCAATTGTGCTTCCGGTAATGGATATGTTCCTTCCTGCTCTATTGGGTTTTGGGTTGCCAGCACAAAAAATGGTTCTTCCAAGGTATAAGTTGTTCCGGATGTTGTCACTTTATGTTCCTGCATAGCCTCCAAAAGAGCAGCCTGAGTTTTTGGCGGGGTACGATTAATTTCATCTGCCAGAATGATATTGCCAAAAACGGGCCCCTTAAAAAATCTGAATTCTCTTTTTCCTGTTGAATGATCTTCCTCAATTATTTCAGTTCCAGTGATGTCACTTGGCATCAAATCCGGTGTAAATTGGATCCGGCTGAAATTTAATTCCAACAGTTCAGCCATTGTTTTAATCATTAATGTTTTTGCAAGTCCCGGAACCCCAACGATCAGGGTATGACCTTTACAAAATAGCGCAATGAGAATGTTATGTAAAACTTTGGTTTGTCCAATAATTGTTTTCCCGATTTCATTCAGAAACCTGTCTCTTGAATCATGAAGGGTTTCCAATAATTCGATATCGTTCATCTGTGGATCCATATTGTTCTCAGTTCTCCTTTTGAGGTTTGTTTAAAGGGCAAAACTTACGAGCCTTGTAAGACTCAGGCATTTTTATTGTTTTATTCTCTACCTATTAGGTTTGAAATTAGTAAGCATGAATAACGAAAGAAAAAGTGAAAAAGTTCCTCTGACGGGAATGACAAAGTCAGAATTTGAACAATTGTGTGTAGACTATGATGAACCTGAATTTCGAGGCCGTCAACTTTTTCATTGGATTTATGCCCAAAAAGAAAGAGATATTCAAGAAATGGATAATCTTCCAAAAAAATTTCGTGAAACTTTGATGAAAAAATACAGAGTTCCATCCCTTGAATTAGCAGAATCAAGCACTTCACCATCTCTAAAAACAACTAAATATTTATTCAAAATTTCAACCGGTGAGAAAATTGAATCTGTACTGATGGAGGATGGAGGGCGAATTACAGTATGCCTTTCCACTCAAGTGGGATGTGCCCTTGGATGTACATTTTGCGCTACGGCTAAGATGGGATTCCAAAAAAATTTAACGGTGGGGGAAATTGTGGATCAATTTCTACAGCTTCAAAATACATCGAAATACCGTGTCACCAATGTTGTTTTTATGGGAATGGGAGAACCATTTTTGAATTATGATAGGGTTATTAAGGCCGCTGAACTCTTGAATCATTCTGAAGGGATACATTTAGGATCAGGGAAAATTATCATTTCTACTGCCGGTGTAGTTTCAAAAATAATCAGATTTGCAGATGAAGGATGGAAATTTAAATTAGCAATCAGCCTTAATGGGACAACTGATAAAAATCGGTCTGAAATTATGCCAATCAATAAAAAACACAGTATCAATGATTTAATTTCTGCTGCTTGCTATTATCATGATAAATCGAAATCTTTTATTACATTTGAATATGTTTTAATCAGAGATGTAACAGATTCTATGACCGATGCCCGAAGACTCAAAATTTTATTAAAGGATATACCCTGCAAAGTAAATGTGATACCGTATAATTCTTTTGATGATTCTTATCAACGACCAGATAAAAACCGAATCATCCAATTTTTGGATGAATTAAATTCTGCATCATTTACTGTCACTATAAGATGGAGTCGTGGTACTGAAATCAATGCAGGCTGCGGACAATTATCTGTGATGGGAGGATCAGTCAATTGAATATTTCCATCATTGCAGAAACTGTGCAGAACACAATAGGATTCAAGGGAGGAACAGCAGTTATTTTAGGTTCTGGATTAGGTAGATTTGCAGACCATTTAGCGAATAAAAAAGTAGTACCTTACAATAAAATACCTCAATATCCATCTCCTTCAGTTCCAGGACATACAGGTGAATTGATATCTGGCTATCTTTCAGGAAAACCTGTGTTGGCAGCAAAAGGAAGATTTCATTATTATGAGGGGTATGACTGGGAAACCCTTGTTTTGCCGGTTCATCTTTTCCATGCTCTTAATGTGAAAACACTGATTATTACTAATGCTTCCGGTTCCATGCGGAGTTCAATTAAACCGGGGACCCTGTTTCTTATCACCGGTTATTTAGACTGTACCTTCAGAGATTCAGTTGAAGATCCTCATGTTATAAATGTTAGAAATTCTTCGTCCCAATTATATGAAACGGTACCTGTCTGTGCTTTGGAAAACAATATTCCATTAAAAAAAGGGAATTATTGCTGGGCTTTAGGCCCGTCTTATGAAACACCAGCGGAAATAAAGTATTTTAGATCATTGGGTGGAGATGTGGTTGGTATGAGCACAGTTCCAGAAATGATGGAAGCGAAAAAATGTGGGATGGAAATTCTGGGGATTTCCTGCGTGACTAATTTTGCAGCTGGATTATCAGATTCTCCATTGAATCATGAAGAAGTGATTGAGACAGCAGAAAGAACAAAACATGAGTTTATTGAATTGTTGAAGGCAATTATTCACTATAATTAAAAAGGGAACCATTGAAATCATGAGTATCAATATTAAACCTGAAATTCAGAAAATTTTAAGAAATATAATCAACTGGAGGAGGCATATTCACACATATCCAGAATTGGGCATGGACCTCCCCGAAACAGCTAAATTTGTTGCAGAAAAACTTACGTCCTGGGGAATTGATGTAGAGACAGAAATCGGTGTATCAGGAGTGATTGGGGATTTGAAAGGAAACAGTGGATCAACCATTGCTCTTCGGGCAGACATGGATGCCCTTCCCATTCAGGAAACGGGAGATTTGTCTTTCAAATCTGTCCACGACGGAATCATGCATGCCTGCGGACATGACGGACACACAGCAATGCTGTTGGGAACGGCAAAAATATTATCCCAAAAGAGGGAAAAACTGAATGGTTCTGTACGATTTATTTTTCAGCCGGGGGAAGAAGGACATTTTGGTGCTAAACACATGATTAATGATGGATGCCTTAGGGGCGTGGATGAAATATATGGGATCCACCTGTGGAATTACCAACCATATGGAGAGGTGGGAGTAAAACCGGGGCCGATTCTTGCAGCAGCGGATAAATTCACTATTACCATTAAAGGTGTGGGGGGACACGGTGCTGCTCCCCAGGGAACAGTGGATGCCATTGTTGTCGGGTCACATCTGATAGGTGCATTTCAGACCATAGTCAGCCGGAATACAAATCCGATTGACAGTGCAGTGGTAACGATAGGAAAGTTTCAGAGTGGAAATAATTTTAACATCATTGCTGATACAGCAGAATTGATTGGAACAGTCAGGGCATACAAAGAAGAAGTTCGTGAATTGGTCATTAACAAAATGGGTGATATTATTTTAGGTACGGAAAAAATGTTCGGAGCTACAATTGAAATGGATTATCTAAAATGCTATCCTCCAACTGTGAACTCAGAAGATACTTATGAGAAACTTATCTCTTCCGCCAGAAAAATTGTAGGGGGAAATGCAAAAGAACCCTATCTATCTATGGGTGCGGAGGATTTTTCATATTTTTCCAATGTAATCCCGGGTTGTTTTTTCTTTGTTGGGTCCTCTCCTTTGGATAGAGAACCTATGAGCGTTCCTCATCACTGTTCACATTTTGATATTGATGAGAGGGCCCTGTTAGTAGGCTCAAGTATATTTGTGCAACTTATTGAAGATTTGTTGGAAATAGATTAATACCCGGCAGCAGAGTTTTCTCCCCTTGAATCTGCCCCACCATAAATTCCATTTTCCGTAATGGTTATTCCATTTGCCTGTCCGATATATCCCCATTTGTAGAATTTGATTGAATGTCCTTTTTGGAGGAGATTCTCCCTTACATCGGAAGCAATGGTAAATGGTTCTACCATGATGGCATCCGGCAGCCATTGAGAATGAAAACGGTATGCAGTCACTGCCTGTTGAATCGACATATCATAGACCAGCACATTAAGGATTACCTGCATGACAGTTGTAATAATAGTTGAACCTCCCGGGGAGCCAATGATTAGAATGGGTTTTCCGTCTTTTAATACAATGGTAGGCGTCATGGAACTGAGTGGACGTTTCCCCGGTTGAATAGCATTTGCTTCATTACCTACCAAGCCATACACATTGGGGACTCCCGGTTTTGCTGAAAAATCATCCATTTCATTATTGAGAAAAAATCCTGCATTTTCAACAACATATCCGGAACCATAGCTGGTATTTAATGTGGTTGTTACACTTACAGAATTTCCATTTCCATCAACAACGGAGTAATGAGTAGTTTCCCTGCTTTCATAAGGATATGGATCTCCATGGGAAATATCTGTGCTGGATGATACCTTCACAAGATTAATTGAGGAAGCTCTTTCAACTGCATAATCATCAGATAACAGCATGTGAAGGGGAACATTCCAAAAATCAAGATCGCCTAAATGTTCTGCCCGATCCGCATAAGCCCTGCGTTCTACCTCAGTGAGAAGATGGATATATTCTGAGGAGTGCCAGTCAATTAATTCTAATTCAAATTGCTCAAGCATATTCAGCATGTGGATAAGAATTACACCGCCTGAGCTGGGTGGACCCATGGATAATATTTCAAATTCCCGGAATTGTCCGGTCACCGGTTCCCGATAAATAGATTCATATCCTGCAAGATCTTCCATAGTAATGAGCCCATTATAATTTTCCATATCAGCAACAATAAACCTAGCTGTTTTTCCGTAATAAAAATCATCACCTTTTGTCCTTGCGATTCGTCTCAAAGTACCTGCAAGATCTCTTTGTTTAAGGATATCTCCCGGTGTCCAGTCCCTCCTATCTTTCCGATTAAAGATCTTTTGAGAATCTGTACCTCGATTGAAAAATTCTTTTCTGTAATTCAAACTTTTTGCCAATCCGTTGGAAAGTCTAAATCCCCGTTCTGCCATCCTGATAGCAGGTTTCATTATCTCCCACAGAGAAATATGTCCTGATCCATAATCCTGCCAAGCCTTAATTAATCCATGAACCGTACCGGGGACACCTGATGCAAGATGAGAATACAAAGACAAACCTGGAATTACATTTTCTGTATCGTCAAGATACATATCTCTATCAGCATTAGTAGGAGCTTTTTCACGAAAATCTAAAGTAAACTTTTCTCCGTTTACAACTGCAGTCATAAATCCTCCTCCACCGATATTTCCAGCTGCAGGGTACACTACAGCTAATGCAAACCCAGTGGCCACCGCTGCGTCAATTGCATTACCACCTTTTTTCATGATTTCAACGCCTGCTTCTGAAGCCAATCTATGAGCAGATACCACCATTCCGTTTTTAGCATATTCCGGTTCTGCATGAAGAGTGGTGAGAATAAGAATGATAAGGTTAAACAAAACAAAATTTTCACGTATGTAGTTTTTTTTCATTTTATAGTAAAGAAGGATAACGTCTATCATCTTTAGATATTTCATTATACCTCCTTATTTTATTATTGATATATGAAATTCTGTTCAGAAATAAATGAACACCAATACCATCAAGCGCTGGATTCACATCAATAATTAGTTTTTCAAAAATAGTGTATGGATTAATATCTGAATAATTTTTGTTATCACTTAGGAATGCTGAGTTGATTTTCCGAACTAGCCACAATTACAGATACCGATGCATCCCCGGTCACGTTGACCGTGGTCCGGATCATATCCAAGATTCTGTCCACACCAAGAATAAGAGCGATTCCGGTACTGGGAACACCCACAGCTTCCAGTATAATGACCAGCATGACAATTCCAGCTCCGGGAACCGCAGCGGTACCAATGGATGCCAGAACGGTTGTAAGTACGATGGTGAGCTGGGCACTGATATCCAGGGACAAGTTCATGGCTTGAGCAATAAACACGGTTGCTACAGCTTGGTAGAGGGCAGTTCCATCCATGTTGATGGTTGCGCCCAGGGGCAGTACAAATGAAGATACTTCTTCACTGACGCCCAACTCTTCCTCGCAACACTCCATGGTAACGGGTAATGTTGCTCCGCTGGAACTGGTAGAAAATGCCAGTAGCTGAGCAGGAGCAAGTCCTTTATAAAATGTATTCAGGGGCATATTTGTAAGGAATTTCATGAGACCCGTGTAGGTAATGGCGACATGAGCAATCAAACCTAGGATCACAGCAATCATATAGTATCCCAGTGCTCCAAGTAGTTCCAGAATTTGTGATGGATTATCACCAGCAACTTTATTGATTGTCTGGGCAATCAGAGAAAAGACGCCCACGGGTGCCATTAGCATGATAATATCCACCAGCTTAATCACCACATCAGTCAAACTTTCGAAAAAATCCTTAACAGGTTTTCCCTTATCGCTGGGAATTTGTATCAGCCCGATGCCAATAAAGATAGCTACAAATACAACCTGGAGCATATTGCGGTTACTGGAAGCAGAGTTTAGAATATTGCTGGGCACCATATCCACAATGGGCTGGAGGGGACCCCGATCCTTTATGTCCTGTACTCTTCCTGCTTTTTTAGATGCATCCTTCTCATAGGTAATCTGGAGCTTTTCTTTCATATCATCCGGTATTTTATCACCAGGCTTAAGCATATTCACTGATATAAGACCGATTGTGACTGCTACAGCGGTGGTGCCCACATAAATACCGATGGTCTTACCGCCAATGCGGCTCAATTTTTTAAGGTCTGAAAGGGACGCCACGCCTGTGATTAATGATGCGAGTACCAGGGGCATGGCAATCAGTTTCAAGAGGTTGATAAAAATGATACCAAAGGGAGCGACCCAGTCAGCAGTGAACGAGCCCCAACCATTGTTTGCAGCAATGATACCATAAATCAGGCCTAGAATAAGTCCGATAATAATTTGCCAGTGAAGTTTCAGTTTAAACATAAATTTCCTTTATTTAGTATCATGTACAAGTTAAAGGTACCGTAAATTATGAAAAAAAGAAAAAACCCAAACATCCCCTTTGATTTTAGTTATCAACTGTTTCCCAAAGTGTGCTTTAATTTTTGTGTACTTTTACAAATTCAATTAATTTATTTATTCCGCCCAATACATCTCCGCATACAGATGTTAAATCATTTATTTTTAAATTGGTCAATTTTCCAATTGATTCACTGATTTTAACTGTTTCAGTTCCATCAAAATTTACATAGGCTAGACGACAGGATAATTCAGTGTGTTTTCGGTTAAAATCTGTCCCTGGGAGTAAAGCAACTCCTGTTTTTTCTAAAAGTAGATTACAAAAATCTTTAGAGGATTTTATTTCAAAATCTGTTATGGCTTTATTGATGTTGCTAAAGACAGGAAACAAATAAAATCCACCCTGTGGCGAAACTACATTCACACCATTTCTGTTTAAAATATTGAAACAGGATTCTCCGATTACCTTCAATATTCGTCTAACATGAAATAAATAATCATCTATAGTAGACCCGCCCAAAAAAGCTGATATTGCTGCGTATTGAATTGGAGTGTTTACAGAAGTAAAAGTTTCACTTGCCATAGCTGTCATTGGTTCTAATAACCGGGATAATTCATCCGGAAAACTCATGGTTCCTAATCGCCAGCCGCCGGCTCCGCACCATTTGGAAAGCCCTGAACTAACAATCGTTCCTTCTCGATAATATTTTGCAATGGATGAATGGGTTCCGTTGTGGTTGATCAAACCATAGATTTCGTCAGACAAAACTGTAATTTTGTTTTTCCGAAATATTTCTGCAATTTCTTTTAATTCATTGTTTGAATAGGTGCTCCCATCTGGATTTCCAGGATAATTCAATATAATGAGCCGGTTTTTGCTTGTTTTATTATTGTTAATATATTCATTTAATAAATTTGCTGTTAATCTCCAGCCATCTTCAAATTGTGTGTGAATAAAATGAATAGGATTTCCTGCGATCTCAGCCTGGGGGGCATAGGAGACCCAGCAGGGGGTCGGCAGGATGATGTCCCAATCAAGGACGAACTGAAGTAAAAACATTAGATCTTTTGATCCAGGACCGATCATGATATTTTCACTTTTAAAATTCAAGCCATCAACCCTTTGATGAAATTTGGCTACAGCAGTCCGTAATTCAGACAATCCCTGAACCGGGAGGTATTCTTTTCTATGGGCATTTTGTTTCAGGGAATCCACAACAACTTCAGGAACTGGAAAAGGAGATTGGCCAAAACCCATTCGGTAGATTTTTCTACCCTCTTTTTCCATGGCTATACATTTTTCGTTTATTGCAAGTGTAGCTGATGGTTTCAAATTCAATGGGCTAGAATATTGATCAATTATTATCAAGAATGGTCTGAATATAGATTGTAAAAATTAAACAGATTATTTTGTTGAAATTTAATTAATAATTTAGAAATATAAATTATGTCATTATATCAATATGTGAATTAAAAAGAAAATTTTATTTATCCGTTATTGAATATTATTATATTAATAAAGAGGAATTTAAATGAGAAAAATATTATTAGTGGGAGTTGGCGATGTAGGGAGCCATATATTAGAATTTGCATCTCGGGAAGTAAACAATTTTGAATGGATTGTGGGAGATATTGATCAAAAAAGAGCAAATTGGGCTTGTAATAATGCAGAAATTGGTGCTCTGCATCATGGAATACATCCAAAATTTATTCCAATGAAAATTGATCTTTTTGATATTGTTAAAACAGCTGAATTGATTCGCAAAGAGAAACCAATTGCTATAATTAATTGTTCTGTTTTACATACTTGGCATTTGATTCGAAAACTACCGGAAAAGGTATATGCTAAAATAAGTTCTGCTGGACTGGGGGCTTGGTTACCCTGCCAATTGACATTGGGAATGAATCTTGCTCAAGCCATTAAAAACTCTGGAGTGAGTTCATTTTATATCAATTCTTCATTATCTTGCTTGACCAACCCAGTTCTAGGGAAAATTGGTTTAGCACCAACTATCGGAATAGGGAATGTAGATTTGATTGCACCTGCAATTTTGACCTATGTTAACAGAAAAACAGGGACTCCAAAATCTAACATTAAAATTCACTTAGTGTGTCATCATCAGCATTGGGTATATCCCCGAGAGGCTGGGTATAAACCGGGGGCTCCTTATTTTTTGAAAATTATGATTAAAAATGAGGATGTTACTCAAGAATTCAACACTGATGAGGTAATGTTTGATTCTGTAAAACTTTACCCCCCCGGAATTGGTTTCACCACAGTATCGGCATCATCAACTTTAAAGAATCTAAAAGCAATGGTGAATGATACAGGTCTAAGAACTCATTCACCAGGGCCTAATGGTTTACCCGGTGGTTACCCGGTTCGATTAAATGGCAAGGGGGCTGAAGTTGTTCTCCCTCCTGAAATAACACTTGAGCAAGCAGTGAAGATGAATGAAGAGTCTGGTCGACTTGATGGCATCAAAGAAATTAAAAATGATGGAACAGTTGTGTTTGCAGATTATACCTATGAGATTATGAAAAATACATTGGGTTTTGACTGTAAGTCATTTAAACCATCTGAATCAAAAGAATGTGCTTTTGAACAAATGAAATGTTTTAAAAAAGTAGCAGATGAATATTTATTAGGTTAGGTGGCTTTTTCATTTGAAGTAAAAACATCTACATATTTTATTCCACTACCGGTGATGAATAAAACAATTTGTTCATCCTTCTGAATTTGTCCGTTTTTCAATAGCTTTTTCAAAGCTGCAACAGTTGCCCCAGCCTCAGGAGCCGCAAACACTCCTTCGGTTTTTCCCAATGTAGTCACACCTCCCAACAGTGCATCATCGCTAACTGCAAGAGCATATCCATCACTATCACGAATAGATTGCAAAATTAGAAAATCACCAATCGCTGATGGAACACGAAGTCCTGAGGCTACAGTATTAGCATTTTCAAAAGGTTGAGCATTATCCAATCCCTCATTAAAAGCACGAACAATGGGAGCACACCCTTCGGCTTGAACTGATATCATTCGTGGTCGTTTCGAACCAATCCAACCTAATTCTTCCATTTCCTGAAATGCTTTCCACATACCAATAATTCCAGTCCCTCCGCCTGTTGGATAAATAATTACATCCGGTAATTTCCAATTCATTTGTTCAGCCAGTTCGTAACCCATGGTCTTTTTTCCTTCAACACGATAAGGTTCTTTCAAGGTTGATATATCAAACCAATCTTCTTGCTCTTTTTTTTGAGAAACAATTTTTCCGCATTCACTGATTAAACCATCAATTTTCTCCACAAATGCTCCGTATTGTTTGCACTCAATATGGAAGGCAGATGGAGTATCAACAGGCATAAAAATATAAGCTTCCTGACCTGCTTTTGCTGTATATGCAGCCGTAGCACCCCCGGCATTTCCTGCGGTAGGAATGGCAATTTTTTTCACTCCCTTTTCTTTTGCTTGCGAGATGGCTGCGCTCATCCCTCGGGCCTTGAATGAACCAGTTGGATTGATGGATTCGTCTTTAAGGTAAAGTTTAGAGAATCCCAAAAATTCTCCCAATCGTTTGGCCGCTACAAGCGGGGTCCATCCTTCCCCTAATGTGATAATATTTTTTTCATATTCTACCGGCATCATTTCTTTATAACGCCACATTGTATTTTCACGATTCAGTAATTCGTCTTTTTGGAAAATGGATCGTGCTTTTTCAATATCGTATTTAGCAAAGAGAGGGAGATTGCAGGAAATACAAAGATTTAATAATTGTTCCTTTGGGAATAACTTTTTGCAGCTTGTACATTCAAGATGAATGAAAGTTGAGTTGGTTCGGTCAACCATTTTCTTCTATCAGTTTTTCAGGTGATAACTTCAAAATAAGAGCACGGGCAAGAATTTTCGTTGAATCAATCAGTGGTTTCCCATTGATTTTATTATTTTTCAATGCCAGAGGGATTTCAGTACATCCCATGATAATGATATCTGCACCTTTATTATCCAAATAATTTATTCCAGTCATTAAGTTTTTGAGTGCTTTGGAAGAAACCGGATTTGATCGAGATTTTATTCCATATGTTTCACTGTAAATAGCAGGGTTAATACAATTCAATTGAATTTCCTTTGAGACTTGAATCCCAGTTAAACCGTACTTTGATAAACAATCGGGATAAACATTTGAAATGAATGTTCCGGTTGTAGATAAAATCCCTATTTTTTTTGCGGAAGGAAAACACTTGTTGATATATTTAGCCACCTCATGTATCATATGAATTATTTCTACTTCTTTTGGTTTGCGGGTGACAATTTCCTTAAATATTGATTCTGCATGAGCCGTGTTGCAAGAAATACCAATAAGATTTGCACCCTGATTATGCAAAGTGTTAATGATTTCTACTATGGCAATGGCAGGATTGACATCGGAGTTCCCTGAGAGAAAATCAGTCCGATCTGATATTAAGTGTGGGGTAGATTGAATAGCTATAGGCAAATGATCTTGATCCTTATTTGCCTTAGTCAAATCAAATATTTTATTCACAAGGTCAATTCCAGCGTGTGGACCCATTCCACCAACAATCCCGATCATGGTTCTATTTCTATATTCAATGTGAGAAATTAATTGAAAAAATGAAGTTGATGTATAAAAAAAGGCGGTGAGAACACCGCCTTTTTTTAGTAACCTTAATTAACTTAGAAACTGTACATTAAACGGAGATAGGTCATGCCCCCATGGTACCCAATGGGTGTTCGCCGTGGATAAGGCATACCTTGAGAGGCACGTGTTTCAATTTCAGTTGGATATGTATTTAAGATATTGTTAGAACCAAAAACTACATTGAGGTTATTGCTCAAATGGTAGTTCAGTTCTAAATCAACAAGCTGTGTTGGGTCAACGACTTCCTGGCTACTACGTTCATCTTTGGTCTCTCCATAGTAATTCACACGAGCTATTACAGACAACGTCTGACTGATGTTATGATTTACCGAAGCAGTTAACCGTATCTTTGGCAGGTTATTTTCAATATTGAAAACACCACCATCAGAAACTGGATTTACTCCATTGACTTGTCGTTGCTCAACTACCTCGGTACTATTGGTATTTATTGCAAGTCCAATATCTGTCTTTCCCATATCATAGACTGCTACAATATCAATTCCCGAAGTTTTCGTATCAAGCGAATTTGTATACATGGCAATATCTGTAAATAATGCGCTGCTTCCTTCAGGTACCGTCAGGGATCGGGATTTTATGATCTTGTTTGTAACATCTATACTGTATAGATCAACCGTCAAATTTAGGTTCGGCAGAAAACTGGTTGTGAAACCAAAACTTGTATTGGTTGCATCCTCAGGGACCAGTGCTGCCCCACCCATGGAAATTGAAATCGGGTCATCGGGTCGTAAGGTACCTTCCTGAACCTGAAGACCTGTAACGCCATCAAAAGAGGTTACAACCCCTGTGTAATTGGACTGCCCTGGTGTTGGAGCCCTGAATCCTGTGGAAAAATTTCCACGGAGAGTAGCAAGGTTTCCAAGAGAATAACGACCAGCAACTTTAAAGTTAGTCGTTGTGCCAAAGTCTGAAAAATCCTCGAAACGGGCAGCTACTTGAATTAGCAATTCATCATTTACGTCCCATTCAAGGTCTCCATAAAATGCAGTATTTTGACGTTTAAAAACACCTGCCGCGCTTGGGTCTGTACCGGGCATACCATTTGCTGCAAGGCCAGGGGCAGTATAATTTGTTGAGTCTCCGGGTACTTCGGGATCGATCAACATGTGTACCATAGCCCACGGACCAGCCATCCAAGATTCTTTTTGTCCTTCATACATAGTGTATGCTTCTTCTCTCCATTCATAACCGAATGCAAGATTCATTGATTGAGACAAGGAATAAGTAAAGTCTGCATTGAGGTTTGTTTCTTCCTGCTGTAAATCACCAATTACGAAATTATGAGGTGAATAAGGACCCCACGACAGGTTAAGTGAATTTTTCAGATAATAATGGAGATAGTTTGATCCATAGCTGGCACTAAAATCATAGTTTACTCCATAACCTGCAAGGTTTTCGCCTTTAATACCAACGACGGAACTAAAATCTGTTCCGTGACCTTCAAGGCGAGGTGTAAATCCTAATGGATAGGTATCACCCCATGAGAAGTTCCCTTTGGAAGGATCTGTTGGGTCAATAGGAACAGGTGTCAGGGCACCTGATTTTCCTGGAGCTCTGAGAAAGAAACTGTATTCACCAAATGTATCTGCATAGTTACCGAAGGAATAGGCTTCAACATTATTACCTAAATCCAAACCCGCATTCCAAACTGATCTGAAACCACTGTTTTCAGGGCGTCCCCAGTTCATGGCGGTGTTCCATTCACTTACATCCTGACCTGAATCATTGGCATCCCAGCCTTTGTATCCGTCTGCTGCTGAAGCATGCTGGTTACCGCGGGAGAGCTCAGGTCTATCAGTATATTCCGCACTGACACTGAGAAAACCGTTATCTGAAAGAGCCATTCCTATGTTTCCAGCAATCGTTATATCTGTTTCTCCTCCTCTTTCATTTGGAGCAGTCATCCATTGTCCTCTGGAAGCATGGATTTCAATGCCTTCAGAATTATCTTTCAAAATGAAATTCATAACACCGGCAATAGCGTCGGAACCGTACTGTGCAGAGGCACCGTCACGCAGAACTTCGAGCCTTTTGATTGCAATGCTGGGAATCATTCCCACATCAACAGCCTGAGCACCTACGTTCATTGCAGCACCAAAGTGTGAGATTAATGCAGAACGGTGGCGGCGTTTTGAATTGGTTAAAACCAGGATATTATCCGGTGGAAGACCACGCATGGATGTGGGTCGCACAAATGCTGCACCATCGCCAGTGTATGGTGTTGCATTAAAGGATGGTACCTGGTTTTTAACTGTTTCAGTGAAGTCACCGTTACCCTGACGTCGTAGCGTCATCTCACTGAACCCATCAATTGGAGTTGGTGATTTCATAGATGAGCGCCCAGAGGAACGAGATCCTGTAACCAGAACCGTAGCACCGGAAAGCGCAGAAGATGTGAGTGCAAAATTAACAGTTGCACCATCGTTGCTTACGCTTGCGGTTGTACTTTGGTCTTCATATCCAATATATGAAGCAGTTAAAGTGTGTGTTCCCTTTGACACTCCGGATATGGAATATACACCGGATGCATCTGCTGCTGAACCTTTTGATGAACCTGAAACAACTACATTTGCTCCTGGTAAGGGGTTCCCATTCTCATCTGTAACAGATCCTGAAACAGTTTGGGCTGTCAGTCCTGAACAGAGAATGAGCAAGAAAAGGACGTGGTAGAGTTTTTTCATTTTACCTCCTAAGCTATGCTTATGACTAGTCTATGGATCTTACAGATAGACCATGTCTCCTAGTTTGTTATTGGTATGTGGATTCCAGTTCAGTATAAGAAGAACAAAAAAACCACCTATAAATTGACATACAAAGAGTAAATCAATTCCGCTGAAGTTATACTTTAAGTTTCAATAAACCAAGTATTTTTTGGGTGTGTGTTTTTCGATATTTTTTCAAAGTTGATTAATCACACTTTTAGGAAAGTGCATGGTAACAAGCATATTGGGAACATCTACCACTTCGGCAATTTTTAAATCTCCAACCAAGGAACACAGCATGTAAGCGTCTTCTGCAGATATGTCATAATTATTACTTAAATGATCGACCATGTAATTGACCGCTTTTTTTGTGGCAATGTCAATGGTCTCACCAAAACCTGTAACCGCGTAGTAATCATCTGTCTCATATTGAGGTTCTTTAATGGAAGGCTTATTCTTTATGACCCTCAATCGGTAAGTAAATGTCATTGGTGCCTCAATTGCCGTACCACAAACCTCTCCTAGTCCTTGCACTGCATGTCCATCACCGATGGAAAATAATGCACCTTTTACAAATACTGGAAAATAAACAGTCGTTCCTTCAACAAGACTTGGATCATCCATGTTCCCACCATTAGCCCTAGGAGGAATAGTCGAAAGCATTTCCTCTGTATCTGGAGCGACACCCATTATTCCTGGAAATGGTCTAAGAGGAATCTTGATTTTATCATTGAACATAGAAGTTCGATTTTCAACATCAATCTCATGAATATTTAATTTTGGATCTGGAAAACGATTTGTTAAAAATCCGAACCCTCCTACAATGGCCTGCCAGCCATAATCATGTAGATCTATCTTTAGAAGGTCTACAGCCAAGATATCTCCTACTTCTGCTTCCTCAACATAAACAGGACCTGTTATTGGATGTATGGGTCCAAAATCAATATTTTTCAAATCATCCAGAATAGCTTTCCTATGTAATTGACCATCAGATGCTTCCTCTGTATCGGCTTTAATCACTGAACCGGAAGGAACTTTTATTACTGGAGGAATAGCGCTGCTGAATTTGTTGTGTTTTTGATCTGCTGTCAATATATAATCCGGAACAATATTCTTTTCTTGTGTACAGGAAAAGAATATTAATGTGAAGATTGATAAAACAATTTTACTCATTATTTATATCCTCTTATTATTAATAGCAAAAAGGCCTCGAATGAGGCCTTTTTGCTTATTCAAAATTAAACCTTAACCAGGTGTTTCTGTCTCTGGTATTGGAAAGGTCACTACAGCATCTCCATCACGATCAAGCGGTAATTCATCTGTCTTGCCATAATGTCTCATATCTGTGAGTCTATGCCCTTCAAGAAATAGAGAGTAGCGTTTCTCATGAAGAACACGATCAACAGCATTGCTTGCATCTGTACCTGTGTATTCGGCTACACCAGCTGCAGTACGAATGGAATTCATGATCGATTCTGCAGATCCATAATCACCGTTACCAATATAGACCTCAGCCTGAAGCAGTTGTAATTCAACAGCTCTCATCATTGGTACAGGGTCATATGAACTACTGTAAAAGGTTGGTGCTAAATAGCTTTCTAAACCATCATATGTGACAGTGGTTTCACGTTCAAGAACATTATTTGTAACTCTCGCATCGCCAGAATCCGCTTCTGTCAAGAATGTTGGATGCACCATAAGTTTCAAGGTTGCAGCAGTAGGATCCTCAAACATTTGATTATCAAAATCGTTGGCACCAGAACTGAATACATGATAGACACCGGCATCATGATCACCACCATTCATCCATGCATCAACAGAGGTCAGAGCTGTTTGAGCTGCACTCCAATCATCTTGAAGTACAGCAACCCGTGCTCTTAATCCACGATTGAAATGGACAAATGTTGATGGTGTATTAAAACCATCAAAACCACTAGATAGTGTAAATGAAAAAGCACTGCCTGCTGCTTCGAGGTTTGTTTTACCTGCATCTAGTAGATTAACTATTTCAGCCAAAACCTCAGCTTTTGATGCAGTGGCAACATTTATGTCTCCATCATAGTTCAATCGTGCTCCATTCTCATCGGTTAGGGCCAGCACCCGCATTAAACAGTAAGCATTGACTGTTTGAGAAAATCCTT
>CAZOUJ010000014.1:18598-18952 GCA_964582955.1 uncultured bacterium | reverse complement strand
ACATCTGGTCAACTCTTGAGTAATCAGGGATTTGAGTCTAACAAAAACACTACAAATCCCACGATCTGGACTGTAAAAGGAACTGGACAATATGTCTGTGATACCTGTGGGCCTGTTGGTGGAAATGCTCTTAGAACAAACCAGAGTGGTGGCAGTGCAAGTCAAGAGGTTGATCTGTTTGGTGTGATGACTCAAGACGAAATCAATAACGGATTTGACCTAACGTATGGTGCAGACGTATATAGTCATAGTAGTAATGCTAGTGTTCCAGCTTGTTCAGCAACTGAGGGTGACTGTAAGGATAGTTTTAGTATCACACTTACAATCAATGACACTGCTGGTAACGAACTCATC
>CAZOUJ010000014.1:0-18516 GCA_964582955.1 uncultured bacterium | reverse complement strand
AGAAACACATTTGATGCATTTACTAGCACAGTACCCACAAACGAGTATACGAGTGCGATTGCAACTCTAGAGTTGTACGGTAGAGATTTGGGTTATGCAGGGGGAACCAACTATTACTACGGTCCAAGATTTGACAATACACATTTACGTGCGACATATACAACACAGGCTGCACTTGATGTAATTGCTGCATCCACTGAAAACGCACTGGAACTTGTGAGTCAGTCAATAGACGCAGCAACAGAAATTGCAACCTCTGAAACATCAACGGTTGAGATCACAATCAACAATCCTATCGCAAACGAGGTTGAGTCATTTACCATTGAACTCCCTGCCATGAACACAAACGTAGATAGTAGTATGGACATGGCTCCAGTGGAGGTTGCATCAATAGAGGTTCCTACTTTTGAAACACCAGTAGAGACAGGACCAATGGAGACACAAACAGAAGTTGCAAGTGTAGAAGTGGAGATGGACAGTGCTACAGGAGATTTACAAACAACCACGAACACAGAGAGTGGGCCCAGTCCAGACGTTGAACCCGAGCCACAATCAGAACCAACAACTGAAACAGAATCTACAGAACAAACAACAGAGGCCGGACCTAGTGAATCTAGTGAAGGAGGCGGAGAGTCAGAGGGAACTGATACACAGTCAGATGGACAATCAGAAGAGACCGCCGAAGCAGAGTCGCAAGATGGTAACGGAGATGTACGAGAGTCACCAAGAGAGCAAAGATCAAGTGAGGGGAACAAAAGTAAACCGAAGAGTGTAAAACAAGCAAAAAAGGATGCAAAACAAAAGGTCGCACGTAAGATAGTAAAGAGTATGGGAGACAAAGGTCGTTACGATTCAACGAACCAGATACGGACACTTGTGGTGATGGGTGCGTTGGGAGACTCTAAATCGTTCTTCAGTGTGCAGAGAACGATACCAGACATTCCTAACTTCTTTCAACCAACAACTGTCCCAGACGGAACGATATCAGATAACAATGCTGCTGCGTACTATATGATTGGAGGAAGTAATGCAGCTCACAATGCATTAGTGAACAGTCAATACGAAAAATGAGAAGGTTAGCATGTTGGATTTTTGGTTGTGAATATAAAATGATGAACACTAAGAAATGGGGTATCATTAACGCATGTAGAAGGTGTGGTAGACAGTTTGATTATGAAGCCACACATGTAAAAATTAAAGATTAGGAGAAAGAGATGGCCGAAGTAGAGATCGCCGGTGCAAAAATCAAGGGTGGAAAAATGTTGTTATTGCTACCTATACTAGGCACGTTAGGTGGTGGACTATGGGGTGGCTTTGAGTTTTACAAAGACTACATGAATATGCGTGAGAAGATAGAGAGTTATGAGGCACCAGACCTGTCTGGGTTTGACAAAAAACTTGCTGTACTGAGAGAGGAGATGAGCGCTCTTGAAAGTGAAGTAAATTCCAAAGAGGAACTAATTCAAGACGCAAGAGACTACACAAAAGATATTAAGAATGACCTAAAAGATGAACTTCACGTTATGTCTAAACAGGTAGATGACATAGAAAAACGTGGTAAAGAAGCATTTCGTATGGTAAGAGACAGTATCGAAACGAATGATACTAAGGTCCGTAAGTTAGTGTCTGACAGTTCTGACAGGTTTGATAATCGCAGAGAGCAGCTCCGAAGTGACATGGACAACCTAGAACAACGTCTGAAAGCACAGATGAAAGAACTCAAAGATAGTATCAGTGATCAAATCAAGAAAGCACTTGAGAACCCACTGGCTGGTATGAGGAAAAAGTAGTATTTTCCTAAATAAACAGATAGGAGAATATTATGGTCGCAGAAATACTTGCCGGTATCGCATTAGCCAAAACTGCTGTTAGTGGAATTAAAAGTGTAATAGACACCGCAAAAGATGTGAATGATGTCGCACATTTTGTTGATGATCTCTTCAAAGGGTATGACCAGAGTCGTCATGCAGCCCGTAAAGCACAAGAAAAGGCAAAAAAGGGTGACAATTAATGTCTGAAATCCGTCTAGAAATAGTTACACCAACAAAGCTCATGGACGAAGGGAACGTGGACTATATACGATGCCCAGGATTGGACGGTTCTTTTGGCGTAATGGCAAACCATCAAAATGCCATTATCGCATTAGGTATCGGTGAAATAAAAGTGACCCAAAATAAAAAAGAACATTATTTCGCTACCAGTGGCGGATTTGCAGAAATTGAAAAGGAAAAGGTACAGCTTTTGGTGGAGACCGTTGAACGTTCTGGAGAAATTAATTCGAACCGGGCAGAAGAATCTCTGAACCGGGTTAAAATGAGAAAGAAAGACGCTAAGGGAGAACTAGATCAAGCCAGGATGGATGTATCCATGACAAGGGCAATGAACAGGTTAAAAGTTTCTCAACGATGATTGGTAGAAGTTTTGTTTTGATTCCCAAACCGCTTGTAATTTTAAGCGGTTTTTTTATGTGCTCATTAATATGATGAAACGAACACACACATGCGGAGATCTCCGCACATCTCACATTGGTGAAGAAGTGATCCTGAATGGATGGGTAAACACTGTCCGCCTTCATGGTCAGGTTATTTTTTTGGATTTAAGGGATCGGTATGGTAAAACACAAATTCTTATCAACTCTGATATCTACAATGGTGATTTTGATTCTGCAAAGAAATTATCCATGGAGGATGTTCTCAGTATAAAAGGAGAAGTATCTGAAAGACAATCCGCAAATCCAAAATTAAAAACAGGGGACAATGAAGTGAATGTATCGGAATAGGAAATCCTTAGTGAGGCTGAGCCTCTTCCGTTCGTTCTTTCTGACCGGGACAGTGCTGAAGAAGATCTTCGACTAAGATATCGCTATTTGGAACTTCGCATGGAGGAACTCCAAAAGAATATATTGGTTCGCCATGAAACCTACCAGGCAACCCGGCAATATTTATCTGACCATAATTTTGTAGAAGTGGAAACTCCTGTTTTGATGAAATCCACACCTGAGGGGGCCAGGGATTATCTTGTGCCCAGCAGGATTCACGATGGGAAATTTTATGCACTACCTCAATCTCCCCAGATCTATAAACAGATTCTAATGATCAGTGGATATGACCGTTACTTCCAGATTGTAAAGTGCTTTAGGGATGAAGACCTGCGTGCAGATCGGCAGCCGGAATTTACACAGATTGATCTGGAGATGTCATTTGTGGATGAAGAAGATATCTTCTCAAACTTCGGAGGACTGACCCGCCACGTTTTTAAAAAAGTTAGGGGAATTGATTTGCCTGATCCTTTTCCAAGAATGACATGGGAAGATGCATGGAGAACCTACGGTTCTGATAAACCAGATTTACGTTTTGGAATGAAAATACATGATATAAAATCCTTTACAGATCAATCGGAATTCAATGCATTCAAATCTTCAGAAGTTGTAAAAGGATTGGTTGTGGATGGCGGAGCAAAATATTCCAGAAAAATTATTGATGAACTCACAGATTTTGTTAAAAATTACAAAGCCAAAGGGCTTGCATGGATGAAGGGAGAAGATGGAGCACTATCCGGTGGAATTTCCAAATTTTTCTCGGCTGAACTTCAAGCAGAAATGCGCAGTCCCCTGGGAATTAATGATAACGATATTTTATTCCTCATCGGTGATAATAAGATGACGGCACTGAAGGCCCTAGGTGCTCTTCGTTTGAACATTGGAAAACGCGAAGAATTAATAGATAAAAATGATTTCAAGCCCTTATGGGTTACCAATTTTCCCATGTTTGAAATTGATGAAGAGTCAAATAAGTTAACTTTTCTCCATCACCCGTTTACCTCTCCCTCAATACAGGATGTGAAGGAAATGGAGTCCAATCCCGAATCATTAAAAGCTAGGGCATACGATTTGACAATGAATGGTTACGAAATTGCAGGAGGGTCTATCCGGATTCACCAACCTGAAGTTCAGAAAAAAGTGTTTTCACTCTTGGGAATGAGTGACGAGGAAGCGATAGAAAAATTTGGATTTTTTCTGGAAGCTCTCAAATATGGAACTCCACCGCACGGTGGGATCGCATTTGGATTTGACAGACTTGTTATGCTGTTGGCAGGAACTGAAAATATCCGTGATGTGATAGCTTTTCCAAAAACAACATCAGCATCAGCGCTCATGGAAGATGCTCCCAGTGACGTGAGTGAAGAACAGTTAAAAGAGTTGGGAATTCAGCTTAGTAAAAAATAAGTTTTTAGTAATCAGGAGATAACTTAGTACGGGCTCAATGTTTTGTCATGTGTTCGAGAGGAGCCATTCAAGGGCAATAGGAAGCTCTTCTTTCCAAGGTTCAACCTCGTGGCCACCTTGGAATAAATTATAATTCACCTTTCCACCGATCTCTTGTAATAAAGCAACAGCTTTCCTGACGCCTTCAATTTGATTTATTTCCTGAAACAGACCTGAAGGTGGATGTGAAACATTTACATCAGTCTCTTTATTGCCAACGCTCAACCAATATCGCTGATTGTGTGCAGATAACTTACTTGCCATTGTTCTGAACCATTCATATTTCCACCAAAAAGACCCAGATTGGCTTAGGCAACATGAAAAAACCTTAGGATAATTGAGGGTAATATACACGCTTGATAAACCGCTTAAGCTTAGTCCGCAAATAATATTATTTTCACTCGTGATTGATGGGACTTCCTTCTTTACCCATTCTACCACATCATTAGCAATGAATTTTGCATAGCTAAGTTTGCATGTGTAATCTTCATGCCTTGCGCCACCGCTTACGTGGGATATAAAAATGATTGTCATAGAAGGCACTTTTTCACTTTTTAGCATGGAATCTATAATAGGTAGGGCATTCATATTTCCGGTGGAAGGCTCTACATCAATATAGTGCTCTGCATCAAGAAATAAGCAGAGTGGATGGTTATTTTCTTTGGGCCCTCTGATTAGCCAGGACTTGCGTTCGTAGTTGCCACAAGAGCTTTGTATTGTGTATTGTTCTGTATTCACTTGTGACGTCTTACGAAAAAACTCACCGGTCAGCTAGCCGATGGAGCTTAGATGGAATGTCGGTGTTGTCTTAACATACAGTCATTCATCACAACCATCAGTCCTGCTTCTTCCGCCAGTTGAGCTGCTGCTTCATTGATCACACCATCCTGAAGCCATAGGGCTTTAGCACTTATTTCAATAGTTGCTTCCGCAATTGGAAAAACATGTTCCGGGCGGCGGAAGACGTTAACAACGTCCACACCAAAAGGAATTTCCAACAGGTTGGGATAACATCTCAGTCCGGCAATTTTTTTATGTCCCGGGTTTACCGGATAAATGGTGTATCCTTTTTCTTTCATGTACATGGAAACGTAATGGCTGGGACGCTCCGATTTGGGGCTCATGCCCACCACGGCGATGGTGTTCAATCCAAATATTTTTTGAATATCTTCAGATTCGTTCATTTTCTTTTAAACATATTTTTTAACACATAGCCAGCTATATTAGGATTTTCTTTCAATCTACGTATGGAATATTCATACCACTTATCACCAAAGGGAATGTAAACCCTTACCCTATAGCCTATGTCTCTCAGATTTTCCAACGTATTGCCCATGGGAACTCCATACAATACCTGAAATTCAAATCTGTCCATGGGAATTTGATTTTCCGTAATCCAACGGTCCAGTTTATGGATGAGTTCTGTGTCATGGGTAGCTATTTCAGCAAACCCTTCGCCCTCCAATAACGTTTGGCACAGAGCGATATAATTTTCGTTTATTTTATTTCCGTTTTGGAATGCAATTTTTTCATCTTCAAGATAAATTCCCTTACAGATTCTCAAACGCAGTTTTGGAGACATAATTAGTTTTAAATCATCCATACTTCGATGGAGATAAGACTGAAGAACGGTTCCTATCTTTTCATAAGATTTCAGAGCCGTTTTATAAAATGCAAGGGTCTGGCTTGTATAGGGAGAATTTTCCATGTCAATTGTGAGCCCTCGGTTACCAGGCTTGGCAGATTCGATGATTTTGTTCAAATTTTCCACAGCTAATTCTTCGCTGATATCCAAACCTAAATGTGTCAGTTTAAGGGAAATTGTACAATCTAAACTTTTCTGTGTTATCAGGTTGTATAAAGAGCAATAGTCTTTGGTGATTTTCTGAGAAAGTTTCGCATCTGATGTGTGTTCCCCAAGTATGTCCATGGTCACTGAAAATCCCTGTCCGATCACAGATTCAGCTGCTCGCAGTGCTTCATCAATTGTTTCACCGGCTACATAGGGCAATGCAAAAGGACGAACCATCCACCTAGGTAAAAGGGGAACGGTAGCCGTGAGCAGGAAATTCAACAACTTCATAGGGGAAGGAATTTAGAGTTCATACTTTGTGTACTTCAATAATAATGAATAGAAATTAATCCATTTGTCTTGCCTGAGGAAAACGAAGAACGGTAAATTGAACACTTAATATATTCTATTTATTTTACATGTACCGTGATTTTGGGACCGTTCTTGTTTTTATTCTCTTAGGGATAGTTTTGGTTTATGTACCGCTGCTCATTCAAAAATTGGTAGCGCCTCATAATCCCACCCGGGAGAAATTAACAACATATGAATGCGGCGAAGAGCCAGAAGGCTCAGCCTGGCTGCAGTTCAATATTCGATTTTATGTTATTGCTCTCATCTTCCTTATTTTTGATGTGGAAGTTATTTTTTTATTCCCATGGGCGGTGGTATATAAGGAGATGGGTTTGCTGGCATTTATCGAGATGGGAATATTTCTTTTCATACTAATTATTGGGCTTGCCTATGTGTGGAAAAAAGGCGATCTAGATTGGGTAAAGACAAGGGCAAAATATGCAGGCGGGCGATACAAAAACGGATAATATTTTTAAGGAAAACAGAAAAAATGGGCGTACTGGAAAATAAATTCAAAGATAATATAGTTGTGGAATCACTGGATAAACTACTGGGATGGGCCCGATCCACATCCCCGTGGTTTTTTCAATTTGGGTTAGCCTGTTGCGCCATTGAAATGATGGCATCAGCAGCGAGCCGTCATGACCTCATGCGTATCGGGATGATTCCCAGGTCATCCCCCCGGCAGGCGGATGTGATGATTGTAGCAGGAACGGTAACCATTAAAATGGCTACCCGGGTTAAAAAACTCTATGATCAAATGGCGGATCCCAAATATGTGATTTCTATGGGCAGTTGCGCCACCAGTGGCGGTCCATACTGGCAGCATGGATACCATGTACTGAAGGGTGTGGATTTAGTTGTTCCTGTGGATGTGTATGTGCCGGGATGTCCTCCCCGACCGGAAGCATTGATTGAGGGCCTTTTAAGGCTCCAGGAAAAAATTCAAGCTGAACGTCCGTTGACCCGTGTTGCTGTATGACGTTTGATGAAATAAAATCAACTCTTGCTGAAAAATTCAGCGATGTAATTTTGGATAGCCCGGATGGAGATGAGAATATTCTTTACCTAGGCCCGAAAAACTGGAATAAAATCGCCACTTTTCTCCAATCCGATGATAAATTATTCTTTGACCAATTAGAATGTCTCACTGGTATTGATCTTGGAGCAGATGAGTCACTGGAAGTTCGGTATAATCTCCATTCCATGAAGCACCGCCATAAAGTGGAGATACGAATATCTGCAGATAGAGTTAATCCCAAAATTCCATCCGTTGAACAGGTTTGGAGAATGGCTGACTGGTTTGAACGTGAAGCATACGATATGTACGGAATTGTGTTTGAAGGACACCGAAACATGACTAGAATTCTCTGTCCTGATGACTGGGAGGGCTGGCCCTTGAGAAAGGATTACGAAGTACAGGAAACATATCACGGAATAATTGTTCCGAAGATCAAGGAAGGCTGGGAATAATGAAAACCGAGCACATGGTTGTGAATATGGGACCCCAGCATCCTAGCACCCATGGAGTATTACGCCTTAAAGTAAGAACGGATGGAGAAATTGTATCAGATGTATATCCCGTTATCGGTTATTTACACCGCTGTTTTGAAAAACATGCAGAAAGTCTCACATACGATCTGGTTATTCCATTCACAGACCGATGTGATTATCTAGCGGCTATGAACATGAATTTTGGTTATGTAGTAGCAGTAGAAGAACTAATGGATTTAAAAGTACCGCAGCGGGTGGAATATATCCGGGTCATCATGGCAGAATTGAATCGGATTGCCAGTCATTTGCTGGCGCTAGGTGTTTATGGATTAGATATTGGTGCGTTTACTCCATTTTTGTATATGTTTAGGGATAGAGAACGGATTCTGGATATGTTTGAACTGACCTGTGGAGCAAGACTGCTGTACAATTATATGTGGGTGGGCGGTGTGTCCCATGATCTTCCCACTGGTTTTGTTGACGCTGTGTTTGAATTCTTAGATTATTTTGAACCTAAGATTCAGGAGTACAATGATCTTCTTACTTATAATAAAATTTTTATAGAACGGACAGCAGACATAGGTATTCTACCACCGGAAATTGCAATAAGTTACGGTGTTTCAGGACCAAATTTAAGAGCCTCTGGCGTAAAATGGGATGTTCGCAGGGATGAACCGTATTCAGTATATGATAAATTTGATTTTGATATTCCATTGGGTGAAGGGGAAATGGGATCTGTTGGAGACTGTTGGGATCGGTATTGGGTCCGTATGAAGGAAATTGAGGAATCCTGTAAAATTCTGAGACAGGCTCTGAAACAGATTCCCAGTAATGGTGATGTCCACTCTATGATGCCAAAAAAAATACGACCACCTAAAGGATCTGTCTATAGGCGTACGGAGAGCCCCAGAGGAGATTTGGGATATTATATTATCAGTGATGGTTCCCCGATTCCCTATCGATTGAAAATGCGCTCTCCAGCATTTACCGCATTGAGTGCTTTAGGAGAATTGTCTCAGGGATGGATGCTCTCAGATATTATTGCTATTTTAGGAAGTCTGGACATTGTGCTGGGAGAAATTGACCGATGACCGTTGATCATTTGATCAATTGGTTTTCTTCGTTAGGTGATTTCCCGGCTCTATTTTTTTTAATGGCAGCCCTAATATCCGCAGTGCCAGTTTTCCTTTTTATGGCAGTTTATGCAATTGTGGCTATTTATGCTGAGTTAAAAATATCTTCTTTTATGCAGGATAAGGTAGGTCCCATGGGGCAGGGAGTGGGGCTCCATGCTGGGAAATGGGGGCTGCTGCAGCCGGTCGCTGACGCATTGAAACTACTGTTGAAAGAGGATATTATTCCGGCAGCTGCGGATAGAAAATTATTCATTATGGCTCCATTTATTGTGTTCACAGGAGCATTTGCTGCTCTGGCAGCATTGCCCTTTAACCAGAAACTTGTTGTAGTGGATTTGAATATCGGAGTTCTCTATATTTTAGCTGTGGCTTCACTGGGAGTGATCGGATTGCTCATGGCGGGATGGTCATCCAATAATAAATGGTCACTTTATGGTGCTATGAGGTCGGCAGCCCAAATTGTAAGCTATGAAATCCCTGCTGCTATGTCTATTGTTGCGGCGATCATGATGGCAGGAACCATGAGTATGAATGGGATGGTTGAGATGCAAGGTGGACACATTTGGGGAATATTACCTAACTGGTTTATTTTTAATAACCCTTTTGCCACCTGTGCATTCGTTATTTTTTTCATAAGTGGAGTGGCAGAATGTAACCGTACTCCATTTGATATTCCTGAAGCAGAGTCTGAATTGGTTGCCGGAGCCTTTACGGAATATTCAGGTATGAGATATGCTTTTTTCTTTTTAAGCGAGTATGCCAATATGTTTGTAGTGAGCGGGGTTGCTACTGCTGCTTTCCTGGGTGGGTGGCAAAGCCCCATACCCGGTTGGTTTGATACTGCGGGATGGGGTTTGTTCTGGTTTATGGGTAAGGCAGCTCTCCTTATTTTTGTCATGATGTGGTTTCGATGGACTCTACCCCGTTTGAGAGTTGACCAGTTAATGCGTGTGTGCTGGAAAGTACTCATTCCCATATCATTTGTGAATATTTTTGGTATTGGGCTTTGGCAATTAATAATAGGATAAAGATGATAAAATATTTTGGAAATATTTGGGATTCAATTACTACCATTTTCACAGGTATGGGAATCACATGGAGTCATATGTGGAACATCCGCAGGGACAATGTAACCTTACAGTACCCTGAAGAGCGTTGGCCGAGACCTGACAGAAATATAGGATTTGAACAGAAAGATTATAATGTGATTCGATCCCGTCTCCATGTTGATATCGATGACTGCATCGGGTGCCTGAAATGTGAGAGGGTTTGTCCAGTAGATTGTATAAAAATTGAAACGGTAAAGGTTGAGAAAGGAACGGATATTCCCGATATAAAGCATACAGGTATAACCTCAAAAGGGACCAAAAAAGCGCTGCTGTTACAGCGGTTTGATATTGATATGACCGAATGCTGTTACTGTAATTTATGTGTCTATCCATGCCCTGAAGAATGTATTTATATGACTGGTGGTCCAAATTCTCACAAACATCCTATTGATTATGAGTTTTCTCAATATGATAGGGGCGATATGATCTATCGATTTGCAAAGGATGTATCAAATGAACAAGTGGAAAAAATTACAGGTGATAAAAATGAGAAAAGTAAATAGTGGCTGAAATAACTTTCTGGTTTATTGCTGGATTGACGATTATTTCTGCTGTCATGGTGGTGTACAGCAAAAAATTACTGAATTCAGCTATCGCACTTTTGTTTACCTTATTTGGAGTGGCAGGTCTTTATGTTTTTCTCTGGGCAGATTTTCTAGCGGCTGTACAGGTTGTGGTTTATATAGGCGGTATTCTGATCCTGATTATATTTGGAATCATGCTCACTAATCGCATTACAACTGTGCATATCTCTCATTCCAATATCCAGCGAGGATATGGTGGGACAATCGTTGTTGTTTTAATGGGATTCCTTGGATGGATGATTGTAAAAACCCCATGGCTGCAAAAACAAGCTTTGGAACCAGAGCAAACTGTTGCCACGATCGGTAGATTAATTTTAACAGATTATCTTATGCCTTTTGAAGTTGCGTCCATTCTTTTATTAGGTGCTCTTATAGGAGCAGCAACCCTATCCCGGGAAGAGGAATAATGGATCAATTACAAAATTATTTACTCATTGCATCTGTTCTTTTTTCTTTGGGTTTAATGGCGGTTATCACTCGTCGAAACGGAGTGGCAGTCCTCATGGGAGTAGAACTTATTTTAAATGCTGCTAACATTAATTTGGTTGCCTTTGCCCGATTCGGAGGGATGAATTATTCTGGACAGATTTTCGCTTTGTTTGTTATTGTTATGGCTGCCGCAGAAGCTGCCGTTGCTCTTGCTATCATCATCAATATATTTAACAACTATTCATCCATTAATGTGGACGAAGTGAATTATTTGAAACGATGAATATTTTCATTCAATTTGCGCTGCTCATTTATTTTTTACCGTTGGTTGCATTTGTGATCAATATTTTTATCGGGAAACGGCTCCCTCGCCAGGGGGACTGGGTGTCCATTTCTGCTGTTGGAATTTCTCTGATCCTAAGTATCGCTATGTTTACCGGAATGTTATTGGACTACAATCCAAATTTTAAAGTGGAGGCATTCTGGGAGTGGATACATTTAGGTGCTTTTAATATCGACCTGGGATTTTTGATAGATAATATCACCATAACCATGCTTTTAGTTGTGGCGTTGATTTCTACCATGAGTCATCTCTTCTCAATTAAATATATGAAAGGAGATCCCCGTTACTCTAGATATTATGCATACTTATCCCTTTTTACTTTCAGCATGAATGGAATTGTCTTGGCAAATAATCTAATGCTCCTTTATATGAGTTGGGAATTGGTAGGTTTGAGTTCTTTTTTACTCATTGGATTCTGGTTTGAAAAGGATTCTGCAGCGTCTGCGGCCAACAAAGCATTTCTCACCAATCGCGTCGGAGATATTGGATTTTTTATTGGTATCATGATCATATTTATGACCATTGGCTCCGTGAGCTATGGTACCGTATTTAGTAGTGTTGCGAATGGTGACTTGACGGGAATGCTTCTCACCTGTGCGGGGATAGGATTGTTTATGGGCGCAATGGGAAAATCCTCCCAGGTGCCTCTTCACATATGGCTACCGGATGCCATGGAGGGTCCCACCCCTGTATCAGCTCTCATGCATGCAGCCACAATGGTTGCTGCCGGTGTATTTATGATGGTACGCCTTTTTCCAATTATGTCACCTGACGCATTGGTTTTTGTAGCATATATTGGTGGTATCACCGCACTGTTTGCATCTATAATAGCCATCACTCAAAATGACATAAAAAAAGTCTTGGCATATTCAACCGTAAGCCAGCTAGGATATATGATCATGTCAGTGGGAACGGGAGCATACATAGCGGCATTTTTTCATTTGGTAACTCATGCAGCATTTAAGGCAAATTTATTTTATGGATCAGGCAGTGTCATCCATGCAATGCACCATGCACTTCACAAAAAGCATGATCACTCAACAGACCCACAGGATATGCGAAATATGGGTGGATTGAAATTAAAAATGCCTATTACATACAGAGCAATGTTGATTGGAACTTTAGCCATCTCCGGTGTTCCCCTTTTCTCCGGATTCTTGTCCAAAGATGCAATCCTCGCAGGAACACTATCATTTGCATCCCATCATCCTGTTCATTTTTTATTGCCAATTTTTGGATTTGGGGCTGCTCTGATTACTGCGTTTTACATGTTCCGTTTAATATTTCTTACGTTTCACAATGAACCTCAACGACCGGATATAATTGATGATATTCATGAATCCCCCTGGGAAATGGCAACTCCGTTAGTTGTACTGAGCGGATTGAGTTTTTTCATTTTTTTTACGCTCCCGTATTTCAATCCTTTTTCCGACCATGGTTGGTTTATGGATATCATCCGTGCACAGGATTCTTTAGTTGCAGGTACACTCTCTGCCCATGAGATTGCCGAAGGGATTCACCACAGCCACATTCCGGCAATGATTCTTTCTTTATTGGTTGCAGGAACTGGTATTTATCTTGCCTGGCAGATGTATTTAAAGAAAGGAATTGATCCAAAACGTATATCAGAAAAATTTAAAACACCCTATCTTCTGTCTCACAATAAATTTTATATTGATGAGATTTATTCCCGCTATCTATATGCTCCGGTATTAAAATTGTCAGAGCAAATCGCGTTTCTTGATTGGGAGATTTATGATAAATATTTTATCAACGGTTTTGGCAGAGTAACAGATTGGCTGGCACGAATTACTGGGCAGATTGACTACGAAGGTATTGACCAGGGAGTGGTGGATAGTTTTGGTAGAAACACCCAACGGGCGGGAAAAATATTACGGTCTGTTCAAACAGGAAAATTACAAACGTACATGCTGTTTGCATTGCTGGGAGTGATTGTTATTATGCTTATTCAGGTGATTTGAAAGTAGATATACAAAGTTTAATTATTGAGTTTTAAATAAGGTGGAAAAATAATGGAACACATTTTAAGTTGGATAATCTGGCTTCCTGTAATTGGGATCGTGGTAATTCTTTTCATTCCACGGGAGAAGGAAACTCTCATCAAAATGACTGCTGCAGGCGCAACAGGAATTCAACTCTTACTAGCTATGTTGTTGTGGTCAAATTTTGATTCAGGTTCAGGCACATTTCAATTTATTGAAAGAGGAGAGTGGATTCCCTCAGTTAATATATTCTATTCTTTGGGAGTAGATGGATTAAGTATCCCTATGGTAATTTTGACGCCACTACTTTGTTTTCTTTCTGTGTTTGTAAGTTGGAAAATTGACCGAGCTGTGAAAGGATATTTTGCTTTATTTCTCCTTTTGGATACAGGTATGATAGGAGTTTTTTTAGCCTTGGATTTCTTCCTGTTTTATGTTTTTTGGGAGGTTATGCTTTTGCCCATGTACTTCCTTATAGGGATGTGGGGAGGTCCGCAGAGAGAATATGCTGCTATTAAATTCTTTTTATACACTTTGGTTGGTTCGGTGCTAATGCTCATCGCAGTTATTGCGCTCTATATAAATTGTGGAAAAACTTTTGATATTCCTACTCTTATGGAAACAGCTCAGACAGATTTAGATGGAGTTCTATGGTGGGGATTCAGTGCAATCAAGATTATATGGATTTTGCTTTTTATTGGATTTGCCATAAAAGTGCCGGTATTTCCTTTCCACACCTGGCTCCCTCTTGCTCATGTGGAAGCTCCTACAGCTATTTCGGTGATTCTAGCTGGTATTCTTTTAAAATTGGGTGTGTATGGATTGTTACGGATCAATTATCCCATGCTTCCTGATGCTGTATTCTGGTTTTCCGGAGCAATGGCGCTTCTGGGTTTGATCAACGTGATTTGGGGAGCTATGTGTGCCTTGGCTCAGACCGACCTGAAAAAACTGGTGGCATATTCAAGCATTAATCACATGGGCTACGCCATGCTGGGGATGGCAGCTGTCATTGCTGCCGGAACCATGTATGGTGGAAATCAGGCAGCAGCACAAGCGGGATTGAGTGGAGCTGTGTTCCAGATGTTCAATCACGGAACAATTTCTGCCATGTTGTTTATTTTAGTTGGAGTGGTATATGACAGAGCCCACCATCGGGATATTGATGGATTCGGTGGGCTGGCGAAACAAATGCCTCTCTATGCTGGAATGTGTATGGTTGCCTTTTTTGCCGGATTGGGATTGCCGGGTTTTTCTGGTTTTGTCAGTGAATTTATGTGTTTTATTGGCGCATTTCCGGTGTTTAAAACGATTGTCATTATTTCCACCCTGGGTATATTATTGAACGCCGCTTATTTTCTTTCCGCCTACAAACGAATCTTTTTTGGGGAATTAAATGAAAAATATAAGGATATCCCTGAGATTAATAATCGTGAGTTATTTACTGTTGTTCCTCTGGCAGCGGTGACCCTTCTTTTAGGTGTATATCCTAGACCTTTTCTGGATTTAATTTCTAGTACAATTGACCATTTAATTTATCAAGTGACGCAGATTGGAGGATTCGCCGGCTTTTAATCAGCTTAAATCGGTCAACATGTAGTATGAATAATCTTCAAAGTCTTCCCTATTATTTACCGGAATTTGTACTTATTGGTACCATACTGGTATCCGTTATTGTGGATCTTTTTCTTAAAGCAAAAAATTCTCACCAAGTAGGTATTTGGGTATTGGGAGGTTTATTTCTGACACTATGTTCATTTCAATTCATACCTGATAATGATATTACTACCCTGTTTATAAACACACTGGCCTTCGATCCTTTTTCACGGTTTTTTAAGATTCTTGTTTTAGTGGCCACGGCATTTATTATCCTTATTAGCAGAGAAAGCCAGGAACTTTCCACTGTTCGAACCGGGGAGTATTATATGCTACTGGGAATAATGGTATTTGGAATGTTCCTTATGGCATCTGCCATTGATTTGATCATGGTATATTTATCCATAGAAATAGTTTCTATTGGTTCATTTATTTTAGCAGGGTATTTGAAAGAGAACAAACGATCTAATGAGTCCGCTTTAAAATATGTTATATATGGTGCATTCTCCTCTGGTTTAATGTTATTTGGTCTCAGCATTTTATTCGGTGTGACAGGGACAACAAAATTTTTTGAAATCAGATCTATTTTAGGAAGCGCAGGCTCTGATACAGTTCTCGCTGTTGTAGTAGCTTCGATTTTGATTTTAGCAGGTTTTGGATATAAGATATCTGCTGTCCCATTTCATTTTTGGACACCGGACGTTTATGAGGGTGCGCCCACTCCGGTAACTGCCTACCTATCTGTCGCACCAAAAGCTGCAGGTTTTGCAGTTTTATTACGATTTTTTAATGATTCCTTATCGGATGGCGGTGTAATAGCAAATCAGGATTTTGGATACACCGGACTACCCTGGGCACAGCTGCTTGGAATACTTTCATTGATCACCATGACATTGGGAAATTTTGTTGCCATTCAACAAAATAGTGTAAAACGGATGCTTGCATATTCAAGCATTGCCCATGCCGGATATATGCTAATGGCAGCGCCCCTTCTTTCCCATGATGGTATTTATGCGATTATGATTTATCTGGTCATGTACCTATTCATGAATCTGGGAGCATTTCTCGTTGTGATTACTGTTAAAAATAAGATGAATGGTGGTGAGACATTTGATGATTTTAAGGGATTGGGATGGGAAATGCCCTTACTGGGAGGATGCATGGCATTATTTATGATTTCATTGACTGGTATTCCGCCCACAGCAGGATTTATCGGGAAATTTTATATTTTTTACAGCGTGATCAACGCAGGCCCCTCGTTCTATTGGCTTGTTTTTGCGGGTGCCATTAACAGTGTGATTTCACTATACTATTATGTTCGGGTTATCAAGGTAATGTATTTGGACGGTGAGCGTCAGGCTTCCATATCTACACCATCAAAACTGACGACTGCTTTGCTTATTGGGACAGGATTACCAACCTTGATTTTTGGTGTTTATTGGACTCCAATAGCTAACTGGGTGGAGGGTTCAGTGAAATTTTTATTTCATACAATCTGATCAAAGTCTGATGATGGAAGATTGGCCAAATGAATATAATCAATAAAAAGATTCATATGAACTACCTTCGGGATAGACCCAATTATAGTGGAACAGTCTCTGTACAAGGTTTAACAGTTGTACAGATAAACGCTTTCACTACTCTTTTAATGAAGTATTTTTGAAATTAATCTATTTGTTTTGGTGCAAAGAAATAAATAATATTGTCGTCTGTTATGATTGAAAATTATCTCCCTATCCTTATAGTCTTTATTATTGTTGCGGGCTTTACTTTCGTGAGTCTCATTGCGACACATCTTATAGGACCACGCATTTATAATCCAGTAAAAATGATGCCATATGAATCAGGTGTTGATCCAATTGCTGAAACGCGTATTAGATTTGCTGTCCGTTTTTTTATTATAGCTTTATTATTTATTATTTTCGATATTGAAATTGTGTTTCTATATCCGTGGGCGGTAGTGTTTAAAGATTTTTTATCTAATAGCGGATCCTTTATCTTTTTTGAAATGGTTGTTTTCTTGGCTATTCTTGTTTTCGGTTTTGTTTATGTCTGGCGAAATGGAGCGCTAGAATGGGAATAAAAGATGATGGATTTTGTAAAGAATGTGATATTACCATGCGGATGTATTAGCCATTCTAATGAAATAAAAATAGACTAAGGTATATCTATGAATCACGATGATGTCAAATCAAATGTTTTAACTACAACTTTGGAAAGTGCCATAAATTGGGGTAGAAAAAACTCGCTTTGGCCCATGCCCTTTGGTACTGCCTGTTGCGGGATTGAGTTTATGGCTGTTCTGGCAGCTCGCACCGATTTATCCCGATTTGGTGCTGAAGCAATCCGTTTTTCACCCCGGCAATCAGATCTACTTATTGTTGCCGGTAGAATTTCTATCAAGATGATGCCTGTCCTCATTCGTATTTACGAACAAATGCCTGAACCAAAATGGGTTATATCCATGGGTGCCTGCGCTTCCACCGGAGGTGTATTTGATACCTATAGCGTGATCCAAGGTGTTGATCAATTTATTCCAGTGGACGTCTATATTCCTGGGTGTCCTCCACGGCCGGAGGGTGTTGTTGAGGGATTGATGAAAATTCAGGATTTGGTGGACAAGGAAAAACTGTCTGATTACTCCCCTGTACCACCCAAATAAATGCCAACAGAAACTATTTTATCCAAGATAAAAGAAAAATTGCCTGGAGCTGTTTTGGATATAACGGAATTTGCAGGCGAGCATATTCTGCATGTAAAAGGACAGGATATTTTGAAAGTGCTCACTGAATTAAAAGACGCCGATTTTAATTTCTTGGCTGACCTTACCGCAATTGATAATCTAACCCTTGGGGGATATGAGCGCTTTGCTGTGTCCTATCATTTATTGTGCCACAAGACTGCGGAAAGAGTGACAGTAAAAGCCTATATATCTGAAGAAAAACCCTCGCTTCCTTCAGTTGAATCCTTGTGGAAGACAGCGGATTGGCAGGAGCGTGAAGTATTTGATCTATATGGCATTAAATTTGAAGGGCACCCAAATCTAATCCGTATCATGAATCCTGATAACTATGATGGATATCCATTGAGAAAGGATTATCCCAGATTGGGACGAAAAGAGAGAGGAAATTTCCCAGTGATTGATCGACCCTTCCAAAAAAAGAAAAATCAAGAATGGCCAGAGTAACTGAACTACCACTTGAGACGGATAAAATGGTTCTAAATTTTGGACCTCAGCATCCAGCTACCCATGGAACTTTAAGGATAATTATGGAATTGGAAGGTGAGACAGTTACTAAGGCAACACCAGAAATCGGCTATCTCCATTCAGGTTTTGAAAAACTGGGGGAAGACCTGGAATTCAACCAATATATTACAATTACAGACCGCATGAATTATTTGTCACCACTCTGTA